>NZ_CDWTNB010000106.1:0-13804 GCF_977947065.1 Frankia sp. CgJB1 | reverse complement strand
CCACCGCGCCGCACCGCGCGCCGGCGCGGTACCGCGCCGGCCGGCCGCTGCCCGCGCTGGACCTGAGCGAGGGCGGGGCGACACGGGCGGCCACGGACCCGGCAGCCCGGGCAGATCGGGCGGACCCGGACGAGGCGGCCGTCGACCCCGGTCGCCGCCGGCGTTGGCCAAGACGGCGGGAACGGCTGCAGGCGTGGCCGCTGCTGTACTGGCGCTGCGAGAACTTCCCGGCCGCAGGGCGGTCGCTGCACCTGTTCGTCGAACCGGGTGGACGCGCCTTCGAGGGCCGCGACGATCCCGCCCCGCTGACCGTGCTCGGCCGGGAGGTCCGGGTCTGGCCGGTCGACGCCGCCGCCATCGTCGCGGGCATGGCCGAGGTGGACGCACGCCGCTGCGCGCTGCACCTGGTGCACGGCATGGCCCACCTGCTCTGGCGGTCGGGCGTCGGGCTGTAGCCGCTCAGCGCGGATCGTCCCGGGTGACCGGCCGGGAGTCACCGGCACCGACCGGGCACGACGCGCACGATGATCAGCATACCCGCTACTGTGGAACTGTGACCCGACCGAACTGCGACGACGCGATGCCCCAGGCGGGGTTCGCCGGTTCGCGACGGCACCCGCGCCCGGTCCGGATCTCCGTCCCGGCGCCGCGCGCCGGGGACAACCGGTGACGGCCTCCACCGACCCCCACGTCCCCCGCGCACGGCCGTGGCGGCGACGCGGCCCGGTCCGCCGGCATTACCGGGAATCCGCCGCCGCGCACCGGGCCGCTGCTTGCGTCGCGAGGTGAACTGATGAAGGTTCTTGTTGTCGGCTCCGGCGGCCGTGAACACGCGCTGTGCCGGGCGCTCGCCCGCGATCCCCGGGTCGGCTCGCTGATCTGCGCGCCCGGAAACGCCGGGACCGCCGAGCTCGCCGAGCCCCGCCCGCTCGCCGTCGCCGACCCGGACGCCGTCGCCGACCTTGCCGAGGCGGTCGGCGCGGACCTCACCGTCATCGGTCCGGAGATGCCGTTGGTAGCCGGGGCCGCCGACGAGCTACGCGCCCGCGGCCTCGCGGTCTTCGGCCCGAGCGCGGCCGCGGCCCGGCTGGAGGGCAGCAAGGCGTTCGCCAAGGAGGTCATGCGCGCCGCCGGGGTGCCCACGGCGGCCTCTCGCGACCACACCGAGATCGAGCCCGCCCTGGCCGACCTGGACGTCTTCGGCCCGCCGTACGTGGTGAAGTACGACGGGCTCGCCGCCGGCAAGGGCGTCACGGTAACCGAGGATCGCGACGCGGCCGTCGCCGCGGTCCGCGCGAGCCTGCGCGGACCGGACGGCCGGGTTGTCCTCGAGGAGTACCTCGACGGGCCCGAGGTCTCCCTGTTCGCCGTGGTGACCGAGTCCGGCGCGGTCCTCCCGCTGCTGCCGGCGCAGGACCACAAACGGGTCGGCGACGGCGACACCGGCCCGAACACCGGGGGGATGGGCGCGTACACCCCGCTGCCCTGGGCCTCGCACGGCCTGCCGGCGGAGATCGTCGCCACGGTGATCCGGCCGACAGTGGCCGAGATGACCCGGCGCGGCACCCCGTTCACCGGCCTGCTCTACGCCGGGCTCGCGCTGACCACCCGCGGCCCGCGGGTGGTGGAGTTCAACGTGCGCTTCGGTGACCCCGAGGTGCAGGCCATCCTCGCCCTGCTCACGACGCCGTTGACGGACGTGCTCTCCGGCCGGCGGGCACCGGTGTGGCGCTCCGGCGCGGCGATCAGCGTCGTCGTCGCCGCGCACGGCTATCCGGCGGCACCCAGGCTCGGCGACCCGCTCCGCGGGCTCGCTGCCGCCGGTGCACTGGCCGGCGTCGACGTCCTGCACGCCGGTACCCGGAGGGAGCCGGATGGCCGGGTCGTCTCGGCCGGCGGCCGTGTGCTGTCCGTTACGGCCATCGGCTCCAACCTGGAGTCCGCGCGAGGATCGGCCTACGAGGCTGTCAGCCGCATCTCGCTGCCCGGCGCCCATTACCGCACCGACATCGGAGATCCGTCCCGGATGCGCCACGCGGCCGACGTCCGTCGAGCGGACGTCGCGTCCGGCGAGGATCCCGCAGGACATAGAAAGAAAAAGAAGGAGTAGACCGTGTCGCAGAGCACCCCCGGGCCGGGCCATCCCCAGGTGGCGATCGTCTTCGGATCACCGTCGGACACCCAGACCATGAGCAAGGCCGGCGCCACCCTGGAACGCTTCGGTGTGCCCTACGAGCAGGTGTCGCTGTCGGCGCACCGGGCGCCGCGCACCCTCGCCGACTACGTGGGTCAGCTGCGGGCCCGCGACATCTCGGTGGTCATCGCCGGGGCAGGCCTAGCCGCTGCGCTGCCCGGCACCATCGCGGCCCTCACCACGCTGCCGGTAATCGGCGTGCCGATCTCCGGCGGGGCGCTGGACGGCATGGACTCGCTGCTCGCCATCGTGCAGATGCCGCCGGGCGTCCCGGTCGCGACCGTGGGCCTGAACAACTCGACGAACGCGGCGATCCTGGCGATCCAGATCCTGGCGCTGGCCGATCCCGATCTGGGGCTGAAGCTGGCCGCGTTCAAGGACGAGTTCGAGCAGGCCGCGGCGGACGGGCTGAGCGCGGCGGCCGCGGCCGGCAGCCAGTCATGATCGGCCGTTACACCCTGGCGGAGATGGGCCGGGTGTGGTCGGAGGCGCACAAGTACGAGCTGTGGTGTCGCGTCGAGGTGCTGGTCATGGAGGCGCACGCCGCCGCGGGCCGCATCCCCGCCGATTCCGTCGAGCCGGTCCGGGCCGCCCCCGCTCCGACGCCCGAGGCCGTTGCCGAGGTGGAGGCCGTCACCCAGCATGACGTCATCGCCTTCCTGACCGCTTGGGCCGACCGCACCGAACCCCGGTCCGCCGCCGCCTACGCGCACTTCGGCATGACCTCCTCAGACCTGCTCGACACGGCGCTCGCGCTGCAGCTGGTCGAGTCGACCGACCTGCTGCTCGCCCGGGCGGACACCCTCGTCGCCGCGCTGCGCGACCTCGGCCTAGCCCACCGGAACACCCTGCGGGTCGGCCGGACGCACGGTATCCACGGCGAGCCGACGGTGTTCGGGCACCGCGTCGCGGACCTGGCGTTCGGGCTCGCCCGCTGCCGCGACCGGCTGCGCGCGGCCCGCGCGGACGTGGCCGTCGCCAAGATCTCCGGCGCGGTCGGGACGTACTCCAACATCGACCCCGACGTCGAGGCCTATGTGGCCGACAAGCTGGGCCTCACCGCGGCCCCGGTGGCCACCCAGGTCGTGCTGCGCGACGGCATCGCCTCCTGGGTCGCGGCGCTGGCTGGGCTCGCGACCGTCTGCGAGGCGGTCGCCCTGGAGGTCCGGCACGGCCAGCGCACGGAGGTCCGGGAGCTGTCCGAGCCGTTCGGCTCCGGGCAGAAGGGCTCCTCCGCGATGCCCCACAAGAAGAACCCGATCATGTCGGAGCGCATCGCCGGGCTCGCCCGGATCGTCCGGGCGCAGTACGTCCCGGTGCTGGAGGGCGTCCCGCTGTGGCACGAGCGCGACATCTCCCACTCCTCCACCGAGCGCATCGCGCTGCCGGACGCCGCCACCGGCGTCGACTACCTGCTGCACCTGACGACCCGGCTGGTCACCGGGCTGGTCGTGGACACCGCACGGATGCGGGCGAACCTCGATGCCACGGGCGGGCTGGTCTACACCTCGGCGGTGCTGCTCGAACTCGTCGAGACGGGGCTGTCCCGCGAGGACGCCTACGCCGTCACCCAGACGGCGGCGATGGAGACCTGGCAGACCGGCGTGCCGTTCCGGGAGACGCTGCGCAAGCACGCCGGCGACCGCGGCCTGGCCCTGGACGAGGCCAGGCTCGACGAGGTGAGCCGGCCCGAGCGCTACACCAAGCGCCTCGGCTCGGTCTTCGACGCCTTGGCCGCCCTCACCTGACCCGCGCGCCCCCGCGCCTGACCCGCCGCACAGCGGCGCAGGCATGGCGCGGGACCCCGCCCCGCAGGTGCTGTTGTTCTCCCTGGGTACGGTCGGTGTATGCCGCTGACACATGAGGAGTTCGCCGGGCTCACCCACCTGGGTTCGGGCAAGGTCCGGGAGCTGTTCGCGGTCGGGGACGACGCCGTGCTGCTGGTCGCCAGCGACCGCATCTCGGCGTTCGACGTGGTCCTACCGACCGAAATTCCCGACAAGGGAGCCGTTCTCACCGGGCTTTCGCTGTGGTGGTTCGACCAGCTCGCCGACCTGGTCCCGTCCCACGTCGTCAGTTCGAACGCCGATGAGTACCCGGCCGAGCTCGCTCCGTATAGGGAGCAGCTGCGCGGCCGGTCGATGCTGTGCCGACGCCTGAACATGGTGCAGATCGAGTGCGTCGCCCGTGGTTATCTGACCGGCAGCGGGCTGAAGGACTACCAGCGCACCGGCGCGGTCAGCGGGCATCCCCTGCCCACCGGGCTGGTGGACGGCAGCAAGCTGCCGGCACCGATCTACACGCCGTCCACGAAGGCGCCGATCGGTGAGCACGACGAGAACATCAGTCGGGCCGACGCGGCCGGCCGGATCGGCACCGAGCTCGCCGCCGAGCTCGAGCGGCTGACCCTGCAGATCTTCGGCCGGGCCAGTGTCCTCGCAGCCGAGCGCGGCATCCTGCTCGCTGACACCAAGTTCGAGTTCGGTCATGACACCCAGGGCACGCTGCGGCTCGCCGACGAGGTCCTGACCCCGGACTCGTCCCGGTTCTGGCCGGAGGACACCTGGCGGCCCGGAGCCTCCCAGCCGTCCTTCGACAAGCAGTACATCCGCGATTATCTGACGAGTACCGGCTGGGACAGGACCGCGCCGGGGCCGGAGCTGCCCGCGGACGTCGTCGAGGCGACCCAGGCCCGTTACGTGGAGGCCTACGAGCGACTGACCGGCATCTCCTTCAAGGACTACCTGTCCACCGCCTGACCGCGCTCACACCGCGAACAGTACGAGAAGTTATCTTCTGGATACTATATAGGTTCTCTCCTAGAAGGAGATCGAGATATTGAGAGAGGTGAGCTGCCATGGCCACGAAGACGGACACTCCGCCACGGGCACGGCCACAGCCGCACCGGGAGGACACGGACACCTCTGCCCCTGAGCGGGACCAGCAGCAGCCGGCCCCGCCCACGGGCCCCGAGCGGTCGCCGGGCACACACACCTTCACGGTCCGGCTACCGCTGCTCACGTCGCGGTTCGAGGTTGGGCGAGGTACGAGCACGCAGTGGCCGTCGCTGGGCAAGGGCGCCTACTACCTGGGGCTCGGCGGGCTCGCCGCGGCCTCGATCATCGAATGGCCGGTCGCGGCGGCGATCGCCGCCGGCACCTACGTCGCGCAGCACACCCGTCCAGGAGCCCCCACGCCCTCTTCCCCCCAGGAGGCCGAGGCCCCTGAGCGGGCCGAGCCCGCGCACACCGGGGCCTGAACTCCGGTGGGCTCGCCGCCCCAGCGGGATATCATATAACGTCACAAAGCAACAAATTGCACCTTCCGGAGTGAGCAGAGGGCTTCGTTCGGGCGATCGCCCGAACGAAGCCCAGCTCACAGAGGAGGGCAGCAATCATTGCAGCCGAGTTACAGTTGCCAACGACGTCCGGTATCCCATCCGAGGACTGGAGCGGATCATGACTGCTGTTTTCTCCACCACGCCTGACCGCCCATCGACGGGATCCCGCGATCAGGCGGCCACCGCCACGGCCCCCTCCGCTAGGAGCATTGCCCCCTCCGTCCGGCCCAGCACGCTCCCCGGCTCGGGCAGTCCCGTCCTGGCCAGAGACCGGGCCGAGCTGCGCGCCGCGCTCGACCGGCAGGCCACCATCGCCCGGCAGAGTGAGGCCGGTCTGCCTGCGCCGGACGACGCGCCCGCGCGGGCGGCAGCCGGGCACGCGCGCCCGACCAGGGCCGTCGTCATGACAATGGGAGCGCTGCACGAAGGCCACGCCTCGCTGCTGCGCGCCGCCCGGGCCCAGGCGGACCAGGTGGTTGCCACGATCTACGTTAATCCGCTGCAATTCGGCGCGGGTGAGGATCTCGACCGGTACCCGCGCACCCTGGCCGCCGATCTCGACATGTGCGCGCGGGAGGGGGTCGACCTCGTCTTCGCCCCCCAGGTGATCCACGACTCGCCGCCGCTCGTCCGGTTGCAGGCCGGGCCGCTCGGTGAGCTACTCGAAGGCGCAACCCGTCCGGGCCATTTCGATGGGATGCTGACCCTGGTGGGGACCATGCTCCACCTGGTCCGTCCGGACCTGGCGTTCTTCGGGCGCAAGGACGCCCAGCAGCTGGTCTGCATCCGCCGGATGGTCGCGGACCTCGCCTTCGACGTCACCGTGATCGATGTGGAGACCGTGCGCGAGCCCGACGGCCTCGCGCTGTCGAGCCGGAACGTCTATCTGACCCCCGAGCAGCGGCGCAGCGCGCTCGCCCTGTCCCGGGCGCTCGCCGCCGGGGCCCGGGCCCAGGCGGGCGGGCAGGACGCCGTGCTCGCGACCGCGCGGGAGGTTCTGGCCGCCGCGGACGGGGTGGACGTGGACTACCTCGCCCTGGCCAGCCCCGACGATCTGCGTCCGGTCCGGAGCGGTCCCGCCCTGCTGCTCGTCGCTGCCCGGGTGGGCACCACCCGCCTGATCGACAACATCGACCTCGTCCTGCCTCCGGAATCCCCGGCGCCGGCCCCCACTGGGTCTCCGGCATCCGCCGGGTCTCCCGCCCTCACCCCCCGACCGGACCGTCCCGCCGACCGCGATCACCCGGGAGCCTGACCGTGTTGCGCACCATGCTCACCGCCAAGATCCACCGTGCCACAGTCACCCAGGCCGATCTGCACTATGTGGGCTCCGTGACGATCGACGCGGACCTGCTGGCCGCCGCCGACCTGCTGCCCGGCGAGCAGGTCACGATCGTCGACATCAACAACGGCGCCCGGCTGGAGACGTACGCCATCGCGGGACCGGCGGGAAGCGGGATCATCGGTATCAACGGTGCCGCGGCGCGCCTGGTCCAGCCGGGCGATCTGGTGATCATCATTGCGTACGGGCTCATGGACGACGCCGAGGCGCGCCGGCACGTCCCGAAGGTGCTGTTCGTCGACGCGGCAAACCGGATCATCGGGCACGGCGACGACCCGGCCGAACCGCTCCCCGGCGACCCGTCGAGCCTGCGTGGCGACATCCCGGTCGACATCCCGGTACCTGCGGCCGCGGCGGCGGTCCGATCGGCCGTGGCTACGCAGTGACCGTGCTACCTTGCCGGCTCGACGCGCCCCGCCCGGGATGGCTGCGCGCCGCGGACGTCGTCGTCATCGGTTCGGGCATCGCCGGGCTCACGACGGTCCTGCACCTGCGCCGGGCGCTGCCCGCCGCCCGGGTGCTGCTGGTGACCAAGGCACGCCTCGACGCCGGGTCGACCCGGTGGGCGCAGGGTGGGATCGCCGCCGCGCTCGCCGCGGAGGACTCGCCCGAAGATCATCTCTCCGACACCCTGGTCGCCGGCGTCGGGCTGTGCGACGAGGACGCAGCCCGAGTACTGGTCCGCGATGGACCGGCGCGGGTACGTGAGCTCGCCGAGCTCGGCGCCCGGTTCGATCGGACCACCGACGGCTCGTTCGCCCTCACCCGGGAGGGCGGCCATCTACGCAACCGCATCATCCATGCGGGTGGGGACGCCACCGGCCTGGAGGTGGAACGCGCCCTGATCACCGCCGTCCGGGCGGATGAGAGCGTCGAGGTCATCGAACACGCACTGGTCCTCGACCTGCTGCTCGACTCCGACGGTCGGGCCGCCGGCGCCACCCTGCACGTGCTGGGGGAGGGCAGCCGGGACGGCGTCGGCGCGGTGACGGCGGGCGCGGTGGTCCTGGCGACCGGCGGGATAGGGCAGATCTTCGCGTCGACGACCAATCCCGGCGTCTCCACCGGGGACGGGGTGGCGCTGGCTCTGCGCGCGGGCGCCGTCGTCGCGGACCTGGAGTTCGTCCAGTTCCACCCGACCGCCCTGTGGCTGCCCCCGTCCAGGCCGGGCGCCGTCGCCGACCTGCTCGGGGGCCAGCAGCCGCTGGTCAGCGAGGCCATGCGGGGGGAGGGTGCCGTTCTCGTCGACGCGGCCGGCGAGCGGGTGATGGCGGGCGTCCACCGGCTGGCCGACCTCGCGCCGCGCGACGTCGTCGCCAAGCAGATGTCGCGGGTCATGGCGGCCCAGGGGGTCGATCACCTGTTCCTGGACGCCCGGAGGCTGGGCGCGGCGACCATCGAGCGGCGGTTCCCCTCGATCACCGCGCGCTGCCGGTCCGCCGGCATCGATCCGGTCGCCAGGCCGATCCCCGTCGCGCCGGCCGCCCACTACGCCAGCGGCGGAGTGCGCACGGACCTGTGGGGCCGCACGAGCGTGGCCGGCCTGTACGCCTGCGGGGAGGTGGCCTGCACAGGGGTGCACGGCGCCAACCGGCTCGCGTCGAACAGCCTGCTGGAGGGGCTGGTCTTCGCCGCACGCATCGCGGAGCACCTAGCCGGCACCGCGCCCGGCGGCCAGCGCGGCGCCGCCATCCCCGCCGCGCCGGTGGTCGGTCGCGGCAGTGGTCTGACCGACCCCGCCGAACGCGCGGAACTCGCGCGCGCGATGACCGACGGTGTCGGGGTGCTGCGCAGCGCGGACAGCCTGCGGGCGACGGCGAAGGTACTGGCCGGTCTCGGGGACCTGCGGGTCAGCGGGGCGACGGTCACGGCCGGGCCGCCGGCCTGGGAGATGACCAACCTGCGCACGGTTGCGACGGCCCTCGCCGCCGCCGCCGCCATCCGGACGGAGACCCGCGGGTCCCATTGGCGGGAGGACTTCGGTGAGCGGGACGACGAACACTGGCTCGGCCGGATCCTCACCCGGCTCGATCCAGAAGGGGAACTGATCGTGGACGTCGAGCCCATGCGCGGCTCGCGGTGAGCGGTTCCGGTTCCGCCGGCGTGCCCGGCGGACGGCTCTCGCCCGCCACCCGCAGTGCCCTCGCCTCGGCCGGCCTCGACCCGGACGGGGTGGTGGCCCTGGTCGGCCGCGCGCTCGTGGAGGACCTCCCGGTCTGGGAGGAGAACGAGGTGACCGGCCAGATCGGCGCGGTCGACGCGACCTCCGAGGCGACGGTCGACCCCGCCCTCGTCGGGCACGGCGCCATCGTCTCGCGGGCCGCGGGCGTCGTCGCCGGCCTGCCGGTCGCCGCCGCCGTCTTCGAAAGCCTGCTCGGGCCGGCCGCGACCGTCACCCTGACCGCTCGCGACGGCGACCCTGTCCCGCCGGGCACCACGGTGGCCTACGTCAACGGGCCGGTCCGCGGCCTGCTCACCGCCGAACGCACCGCGCTGAACCTGCTGTGCCACCTGTCCGGGATCGCCACCCTGACGCGGGCCTGGGTCGACTCGGTCACCGGCACCGGTGCGGTGATCCGCGACACCCGCAAGACGCTACCCGGCCTGCGCGCGCTGGAGAAGTACGCGGTGCGCTGCGGGGGCGGGGTGAACCACCGCATGTCGCTGACGGACGCAGCCCTGATCAAGGACAACCACGTGGTCGCGGCGGGTGGCGTGGCGGCGGCGTTCGCCGCGGTGCAGGCCCGGTTCCCCGGGCTGCCCGTCGAGGTCGAATGCGACACCGTCGACCAGGTCGCGGAGGCCGTCGATGCCGGATGTGATCTCATCCTCTGCGACAATATGTCGCTGGCGGACCTGCGGACCGCGGTCCAGCTCGCCCGTCCGGCCGGGGTGCGGCTCGAGGCGAGCGGCGGCCTGACCCTGCGAACGGCGGCGGCGGTGGCAGCCGTCGGCGTCGACTATCTCGCCGT
Organism: Frankia sp. CgJB1; assembly: GCF_977947065.1. Taxonomy (NCBI): domain Bacteria; kingdom Bacillati; phylum Actinomycetota; class Actinomycetes; order Frankiales; family Frankiaceae; genus Frankia; species Frankia sp. CgJB1. The sequence continues at coordinate 3,956 of NZ_CDWTNB010000106.1, read as the reverse complement.
CGGCGCCCTGACCCATTCGGCGCCCGCTCTCGACCTCGGCCTCGATCTCGCCCTGGATCCCGATCATCGCCCGGGATCGGCCACCGCGGGCCCACCGATCGAGGGTCTGATCGTGGAGGAATCCTGATGCTGCTCGCCATCGACGTCGGTAACACCAACACCGTCGTCGGCGTGTTCGAGGGTGAACACCTCGCCGACTCCTGGCGGGTGCGCACCGACCCGCAGGCGACCGCGGACGAACTGGTGCTACTCTACCGCGGCCTGCTCGGCGAGTACAAGGTCACCGGTGTCTCGATCTGCTCGACCGTTCCCGCCGCGCTTCGAGCCCTGCGCCGGATGGTGGTCCGGGCCTTTCACGACATTCCGGTCGTCATCGTCGAACCGGGGACGCGGACCGGGGTTCCCATCCTCATCGACAATCCGAAGGAAGCCGGCGCGGACCGCATCATGAACACGCTCGCCGCGCACCACCTCTACGGCGGGCCGGCGATCGTCGTCGACTTCGGCACCTCGACGAACCTGGACATCGTCTCGGCACGCGGCGAGTTCATCGGCGGAATCTTTGCACCGGGCATCGAGATCGCGCTGGACGCACTCGCGTCCCGGGCGGCCCAGCTCCGTAAGGTGGAACTGGTCGCGCCACGTTCCGTCATCGGCAAGAGCACGGTCGAGGCACTCCAGTCCGGCATGATCTACGGCGTCGCCGGTCAGGTGGACGGCCTGGTACGCCGCATCCGGGCCGAGCTCGGGACGGATGCGGTGACGATCGCCACCGGGGGTCTCGCGTCCGTGGTCATCAAGGAAAGTGAGACCCTTGACCGCCACGAGCCCCATCTGACACTCATCGGCCTGCGTCTCGTCTTCGAGAAGAATATCTGATCCGATCCCGACCGGGCTCGTTCGGGCTGCATTACGGCGACCAGGATAATTACGACGATCGCGCATCTCCGGGGCTTCGACCGGTCCAGCGGATTAGGCAACCGACTCTGCCGAGCGACAGCCGCCGGGTTCGACGGACCGTCCTCCCGCGACTCGGTTACGATTCCGTGCCATGCGGGACCGAAACTCGGGAACACAGTCCGGCGTATCGTCACATCCCGGCAGCGGATACTTCACTCATCCCTTTCTTGTCACCGCGATGGCAGCATTCCTGTTCGCCGCGGTTCCGATTACGTACGGTTGGGGTGATCCGGCTTCGGCCGGTCCGCAGCCCCGTACCCTGGCCGTGCTGGGCGACTCCTACTCCTCGGGGGAGGGCAATCCTCCCTTCGACTCGCTGGCCCCCCAGTGCCGGCGGAGCAGCCAGGCCTGGCCACGACTGCTGGGCGGTATGGGATCGGGGGTCACCGTCTCGCTGTTCGCCGCGTGTTCCGGAGCCACCACCGGCGCCCTACACGAGTCGTTCAAGGGCGAGAAACCCCAGCTGGCCCAGCTACGTGCACTGGGCCGGGCCCCAGACGTCGTCACCATCACCATCGGCGGCAACGATGCCGGATTCGGCAAAGTCATCTTCAGTTGTTATGCGTGGAGATGCTTCTGGGATGGCAACGACCGCCGCGAGCGCGATCTTGTCACCAAGGAACTTCCGGGTGTCCTGAGCGCCAACTACGCGGCGGTGAAGGCCGCCGCCCCGCATTCGCGGATCATCGTGGTCGGCTATCCCTACATATTTCCGGGCAACCAGCTCAACAACATCTGTACCTGGCTGACCAACAGGGAACGTCGACAGCTGACGAGGCTGAACAGACAGCTCGACCAGGTCATCAGAAAAGCCGCGTCGGATGCGGGAGTGGAGTTCGTCTCGACGGGTCGAGCGCTACGCGGTCACGAAATCTGCACACCGGACCCGTGGGTGGCTCCGGTCAATCTGTTCGGACCGACACGTGATCTGAGCGCGCACCCCACCATGCACGGGCAGCAGGCCATCGCCGAGGCCGTCCAGCGCCATCTCGCCACGGACAGCTGGTGACGCGGGCCGACCAGCCCGGCAACCGCGCGATGTCGACCCACCCATGATGCCGGCCACGATGACTCGTGGGCATAGCACTGATGGCGGCTCCAGTTGACGCCAGACATGAAGTTAGCCTTACTTAAAGCCATGCTCATGCTAACGCCACTCTGCGAGAGATCCTGCACCCTGGCACAGCTACGCCCGGCCCAGCCGCGGCACACCTCCCGGTCCCGGCAGTGAAGCGGTCGGTGAACGAACGCCGCACCGGCTCGGCGGCGTCCCCGGCGGCGCCTTCCAGGGAAGTAGTCCCCGAGGGGACGGCGCCGGAACTCTCCGGGGGTACCGTCCAGTGCGCCGAACCACCGTTCGAGGCAAGCCTGCGGGACCTCGCCGAGGTGCTGGAGCCGCGCGGTGTGCAGTTCGGGATGCCGGACGGCCCGGGCTGGGCCGACTGTGCCTTCCTGACCGGACCAGCAGGCGTGGCCGAGGCGCTGGCCCGGGTGGGCGCTGCACACGGCGCCAGCCCGGAGGTCGCCGCGAGCTACCTGGCGAACTGGTACTCGGCGAACGTCGCCGCCCCGGCCATCGCCTGTTTCGTCCTCCTGCACCGGGTGCCGGCCCTGACCCCGGCAACGATGTCCCTACGCGCCCTCGACGGCGGCTGGTTCGACCAGACCGCGTTCCACCGGCCGGCCATGACCGTCCTGGCGGATGACCCGATCGCGGGGGGCGTCACCGCCGGAGACGGGGTGAATGCCCGGATCGGCGTGGTCGGGGACGTGGTCGGGGACGTCGCCGCGTTGCGTAGTCGCCTGGTCGAGGAGGTGCTCGCGCATCTCCAACCGTTCGTCGAGGAGCTGCGGGGACGGGTCCGGCTCGGCCTTCCGGCGCTGTGGGGGGCGGTGGCCGCGCAGTGCGCCCGCGCCTTCCTGCTGACCGAGCGCGCGACCGGCGATCCCCACCTCGGCCGAGTGGAGGCCGACGCCTTCTTCTCCCGGGCTACTCCCACCATGCGGGCCCGGCCCCGTTGGCACGAGTTCGTCCACCACGGCCGGCGGTACACCGGCATACGCCGTGGGTCGTGCTGCCTGGCCTACCGCCTTGGTGACGACTACTGCACCTCGTGTCCCTTTACCGGTGACCAGGATCGCGAGGAACGGCTGCGCGCCTGGGTCGACACGCAGGGCAACGGAGGACTTGCGGTCTGAGAATCACCCGAAGCACAGCCCGAGTATGCGCACGTAAAGTAGTTACTCACAAGATGCAAGCAAGATCTGTCGCTGAAACTCCCCAGGGCGGCGACAATGAGTAACATTGACAACGCAAAACGATATACATGTGAGTTGAATCACAACAAGATGCACCTCCTCATCCACTACCGTCGGTAGCATCGGTGAGGAGGCTCACCGAGGTGGGACGCACCGCTTGACGCGTCCCACCGCACCGTACGCCCGACCGGAGACGTCGCGAAGCGGGCGGCGTCGTTCTGCTCTTGGCGGAACGACGTGACGGAGTCATGGCTGGTCGGCTGCGGTTGCCTTAGACGTCTCCGCTGGTCGGACCGGTACTTGCGCCGGTCCGCCGCCCACGACGATGTGGACGGTGCCGGCGGGTAGATTTCTGTTCGATGCGTGAGGACATGCCTCGGCGGAGCTAGCATGCGGATACCGGCTGTCGTGTGGTCGGTCGCAGCTCGAAGGAGCGCACATGTTCGAGAGATTCACCGACCGGGCACGTCGGGTCGTCGTCCTGGCCCAAGAAGAGGCCAGGATGCTCAACCACAACTACATCGGGACCGAGCACATCCTGCTCGGCCTGATCCACGAGGGCGAGGGCGTCGCCGCCAAGGCCCTCGAGTCCCTCGGCATCTCCCTTGAGGGTGTGCGGTCACAGGTCGAAGAGATCATCGGCCAGGGGCAGCAGGCACCGAGCGGGCACATCCCGTTCACGCCGCGCGCGAAGAAGGTCCTGGAGCTGTCGCTTCGGGAGGCACTGCAGCTCGGTC
>NZ_CDWTNB010000105.1:0-13829 GCF_977947065.1 Frankia sp. CgJB1 | reverse complement strand
ATCAACTTATTTAATGACTATCCCATAGTCCTATCTCGGATCTTTACGGTGGCTATCCTTCCGCTCGGCCTGCAAAATGTACCGTTGCCGCCTTCGTGATCTGCGCAGTGTCGCGCGCCCAAGGAAGAGCCGCGGATGGCACCGACGCCCTCCACTCGCCTCGACGTCGAGGCAGATCTGGTGTTTTCGAAGCCCGGCGCTTCCGCGCGCCGTCGACCGCTCAGCAGCCCGCCGACAGCGCACAGGAGCAGACCGCCGTGATCCGTCCGACCAGGTACCTGCCGCCGTTCCGAGCCCGCGCGATCGCCTACGTCGCTCACATCAGAGACGACCACCGGTCCACCTGGCAGGCCATCAAGACCGTCTCCGCGGCGCTCGGCGTCAGCACCGAAACGCTGCGCAGGTGGGTCCGTCACGCGGACACGGCACCAGACCGACAGGTGCAGACCCACCGCCAGCACGCCGATCTCAGACACCTGCAGGAACAGAACACCCGGCTACGCCGCGAGCTACACCTGCTGCGGACCACCGGTACCAGCCCCGCGCACCTGGCGGCCGACCCGACCACACAGGCCAGATCAGCACCTACGCCGAAAGCACCCCCACAGCAGGCCGGAATGCGCCCACCCAGACCGGCCGGCACCATGCCGGAGCAGCGGACAGCTGGGCCGACAACGGCCAGCATCCCGCCCCCGGCCATACCGCAGACCGCCGGCGATAGCCAGACATGAGCAGGAACGCAACCCGTCACCAGCGCCCACGACCGGCACCGGCCACGCTCTCCTACACCCGGCCCCTCCCACCGGTCCGCACCCTTCCCGCAGCGCGCGGCCGGCACCGACGAACGCCCCAGAGCACCTCCCGGTACCGCCGCCGTGGCCGCCACCGGCCCGCCCACGGAGGCGAAGCACCGGCTTCGTCCGTCGCGGGCTGATTCGCACCGCCCTCCTACCGGCCATGCTCGCCACGAGCCTGCTGCTGTTCTGCACCGCGGCCGGTCCCCGCACCCCTACCGATCAGCTCGACGCGAGCGGCGCCGGGCCGGTCCGCCCTGGCAGCTGAACGATGCCGGCGCTCGTGCCCGCTAACAGCGGGAGCACCCCGACAGCCGCAGCCGTCCCCACCATCCAGGTCTTGGCCGAGGGCTGTACACGGCCGGGTCACCTGGCGGTACTTTCACCGGGACGCAGCCGACCGACACTGCAGGTTGCCGGCCGGTCCGAGGTAGCCGGCTTCGCGCTGCCATGTAGGGGCCTCGGCCGGCTCGGTGGTGCGTCGTTACAGGTCGAACTCTTCGGGGCTGAGGCCGACCGCGAAGCACGCCTCGCGGACGACGGCCTGCTCGGTCTTGTCGAAGTCTCCGTCGGCGCCGCCAATGACGATGCCGATCTGGATGACGGCGCGGGCCTCGGTCGGCTTCTTCTTCACCTTCCCGATCTCCTGGAGGACGGAGACCTTCCCGAGGGCGAAGTCCTGCTGGAGCTTGGCCAGGTAGCCGTCGAACCGACGGTGCAGGTCGTCGGACGGGAAGTTGGTCAGCACGTCGTTCGTCGCGATCAGGGAGGCGACGCGCTGCCGTTCGGAGGGGTCGATGTGCCCGTCGGCGGCCGCGACGAGCGCGCACATCGCCATGCTGGCGTCCCGGAAGGCACCGCTTTTGAGCTCGTTCTTCTTCGCGGTGAGAGCTAGCCCTGCATCGTCTGCGTGGAGGCGCGCAGGCGGTCCCAGATCGGCATCGTGCTCCCTGACCTTTCTCAATGACAGGCGTCGAGGCCTTCCGGCCCCGAGCGCGGACAGTGACCACCTGTGTCGTATCAGAACTCGTGCGACGGCGGCCGGGAACGGACGATGTCCGTTTCCGGAAGGGCGGTGTGGCTCGGTTCATCTCGCCTGCCCGCCCGTCAGCGCGGGTGTCGGAGTGTCGAGCGGCAGGAGCCGGCGCAGCACGTCGTCGAGGGTGACCACACCGAGGGTGGTGGCGTCGTCGAGGACGACGGCGAGCTGGTTGCGGGTCTCGCGCATCTGGGCGAGGGCCGTGTGCAGCGGCGTGTCGCCGTCGAGCCGGAACGCCGGCCTGGTCAGGTCACGGATCGGCTCGGCGGCGCCCAGGGCGAGGGTGTCGCGCACGTGGACGACGCCCCAGTCGGTTCCGCCCCGCCGAACCAGAATCCGCAGGTGGCTGGAGGTACGGCTGGCGGCCTGCACGTTGCCGACAGTCGCGTCCGGCTCCACGGCCGCCAACGCCCGGCCTGGCGCGACCAGGTCGCGCACCCGCAGGTTCCGCAGGTCGAGCGCGCCGGTGAGCGGCGCGGCGTAGCTTTCGTCGAGCGCGCCGACGTTCGCGGAGTGCTCGACGAGGTGGCGCAGTGCCGCGGGGTTCTGACGGGAGACGAGGTGGTCGGTGGCCTCGACACCGACGCGGTGCAGGCACCAGTTCGCCGCGCTGTTCAGCGCCCGCAGAACCGGCCTCGTCGCCCACATGAAGCCCCGCATCGGCAGGGCGAGCAGGATCGCGGACTTCTCCGGGTGCGCGATCGCCCACGACTTCGGGGCCATCTCGCCCACGACGAGGTGCAGGAACGTGACGATCACCAGCGCGAGCACGAAACTGCCAGCGCCGGCGAACCAGGTCGGGGCGCCGAGGTCCTCGATCGCGGGCTTCAGCCAGTGGTGTACGGCCGGCTTGGTGATCGCGCCGAGCGCGAGCGTGCAGACCGTGATCCCCAGCTGAGCGCCGGCCAGGAGCACCGTCAGCTCGCCGGAGCTGCGCAGCGCGGCGCGGGCCGCGCGGCTGCGGCTGGCCGCGTCTTCGAACCGGTGTCGCTTCGCGGCGAGCAGGGCGAACTCGACCGCCACGAAGAACGCACTCAGCCCGATGATCGCGACCGTGCAGAGAGCAACGACCCAGGGGTTGTCCACGTCAGTCCTCCCGATCGCGGACCGGCTCGTCGAGCAGCTCCAGTCGGATCGCCGCGGGCACGTGGTTGTCGACATCCATCACGATGGCGCGCAGCACCCGCCGCGGCGCCTCGTCGTACAGCGCGAGCTCCCCTGGGTCCGGGGGCAGCGTGACGTCGACAACGGTCCCGGTCTTGGGCAGCGCGCCGTGAGCGGAGATCACCAGACCGGCGATCGTCTCGTAGTCGCCCGGAGGCATCTGATGCCCGAGCGTGCGTTCGACCTCGTCGATGTGGAAGCTGCCCGGTACCAGCCACGCTCCGTCGCCGATCGGGTTGGCTCCCTCGAACGCGGCGGCGGCGTCGTGCTCGTCGGTGATCTCCCCTACGAACTCCTCGGCCAGGTCCTCGATGGTCAGGATCCCGGCGAAGCCGTCGAATTCGTCCACGACGCAAGCGACCTGCGCCTTCTTCCTCGCCATCTCGGCGAGGGCGGCAGGTAGCGGCATCAGCGTCGAGATCACGAGAGCCGGCCGGACGAGCTCGCGGGCCGGGGCATCGTCGGGCGCGTCCATCACGTCAAGAAGCTGGACGATCCCGGTAACCCGCCCGTCGTCGTCGACGACCGGGTACCGGGAGTGCCCAGCGCTCATCAGCACCCTGACCTCGCCCACGGGGCGGTCCTGCTCAACGACGTCCACCTGCGAGCGGGGGATCATCGCGTGCTCCACGTCGCGGTGCGGGAAGTCCAGGATGCGGTCTAACATCAGCGATAGATCCGCGGGCAGGTCACCCCGCTCCCGCGACTCGGCCACGATGTGATCAAGATCGCGCGCTGAGGCGGCGTGCTCGACGTCTTGCACCGGCTGGATGCCGAGCAGACGGAGCAGCAGGTTGGACGACTGGTCGAACACCCAGACCAGCCAGCCAAAGACCTTCAGGTAGAGCAGCGTCGACCAGGCGAGCCTGCGTGCCACCGGCTCCGGCCGGGCGATCGCGAGGTTCTTCGGGAACAACTCACCGAAGACCATCTGAACGAAGGTGGAGAACGCCAGCGCCAGCACGGTACCGAGCGCGACGCCGACGGCCGTCGACAAACCGGCCCCCGAGGCCACGTTGCCCAGCGCGCTGCCGATCAGCGGCTCGGCGACGTACCCGACCAGCAGACCGGTCACCGTGATCCCGAGCTGGGCACCCGAGAGCATGAACGAGGTACGTCCGGTCACCTTCAACGCCCGTCGCGCCGCGGCGTCGCCGGCCGCCGCCGCCGCGTTCAACCGGGACCGGTCGACCGCCATATAGGCGAACTCCTGGGCGACGAAGTAGCCGGTCGCCACAGTGATGACCAGCACTATCAGGAGACCGAGCAGCAGCGACAGAGCCGTCACCATCGTTGTCGCCCCCGGCTCCCGGGTCTGTGCGGCTCAGCCGCCTCCGCCATCCTCCACCTTCCACACGTCGCGGACGACACCCCGCGAGACAACCGCCAGCACGCCATCGGGCGCGCGGAACCCACGCCCCCGAGGACCGGTGCCCGGCCAGCCAGACACTCCGCGCTGTTGGGCAGCGGCAGGAACGCGAAGAACGAGGCAGCACGGGACCCGTCGCGCGTCGCTGCGACACAGGAGCTCGCCGCTTCCGGCCGACTCGCGGCACACGGCCCCGCGGCGCTTCACCACTTTCGGGCGCACAGCCGTATGTCGACTGTCGTCGCCGTGCACGCCGTCCGCTCCCGCAGATCCCAAGTCGACCACCATGGCCGCCGCCAGCACTGCGCTGGCACCGTCCCCAACGTACAGACCCCTCAGCGATTCCAGAAGCTACCGTGCGCCGCGCGGTGCCGGTGCCGTCGCCGGGCACCACAGGCCGAGCCAGGTCGGGTGACTCATACAGCCGACACCACCGCCCGAGGCAGGGTATCGGCTGGCGGAGAAGGGGTAATCCCCAGCTGACCTTGCTGTGATCTACTGGTGTTGGAGGCCGTCGTGGTCTGGACCATCATCAGCTGGATCGTGCTCGGCCTGGTCGCCGGCGCGCTCTCGCCCGCCTCCTCGTCCCCGGGCCCGGCCCCATGAGCATCCCGGTCACGATTATGCTCGGCGTGGTCGGCTCCTTCGTCGGCGGATTCCTCGGCTACATCCTCTTCGACAAGGACCTCGCCGAAGGCGCGCTGCAACCGTCCGGGATCATCGGGTCGGTCATCGGCGCCATCGCCGTACTCCTCCTCTGGCGCATGTTCACCCGTTCACCCGACGTGGCGCCTACCATCGTTGAACCTGGCTCGATGCACTCGCCAGCCCAAGAAGGTCTGCGCCTCCCGTCCTGGCATGCGGACACCTGGATACGACCGCGGGCAACTCGGCAGTGTCGATCCAGACCGGTCGGCGCCTGCCAAGGGTGCGTCCGGGAAGCATCCCCCGCTCTGCTCTCGGCAGGGATCGGCAGGAGGTGCCTGCATAGCGTGGTGAGAGCGAGCGCTGAGGGAAGTAGCGGGAGCCCTGCGGTCAGAAGCCGGTAGCCGAGAACGGCGCTGACGGCGAAGTGGGCGAGAAATACCTCGGCCGCCGGGCACGGTCCGGCGAGCGTGTGCAGGACAGCGGCGAGCGTCAGGGCGTGCAGTTGTGGCCGGGGATGACGGTGTCCGGAACGCCGCCCTCGCGTCCAGTGCGACGGGCAGGCCGGCCGCGGCGGCTTCCAGGTTGACAATGCGAGGAACAGGTGTTCAACCGCTAAATCCGCCATCCGGATTGACCGGCGAGGGGCGGATTTGCCGCCGAGTCTGGATACGTGGGAGGTTGCGGTGACGTGGTGACACTGTCCGCCTGTGTGCGGCGGCGTCAGTTCGGCTGGCCGGCGCGCTGGCCCGAATGGCTGGGAGCGCCGGGCTCAGGCCCGGCAGGAGCGTCCTCGATCTGTGCCGCTCAGGTGGGAGTGGGCTGGCGGGGCCGGGGCTGCTCGCCGTCGCCTGGGCGGGACGGTGTGGACAGCGCCGCCAGTTCGGCGTCGAGGGCCTCGCGGGCGGTGGTCAGCCTTTCGCGTAGCCGGGCCAGGTCGGTGTCCGGGCCGTCGCTGTCTAAGTCTGCTGGCCGGCGTCGGGGTGTCTGGGCGTCCTCGATCTCACGGGCCTCCTCCAGGGAGTTGATGACGACGCCGATGAGTAGGTTCATCAGGATGAAAGAACCGATCACGACGAAGGATCCGTAGTAGAGGATCGTCCAGCCTGGAGATCTCCAGGCCGGTGTGGACGGCGTCGCCGAGCCCGTCCAGGGTGATGAGCAGGAACAGGGTCAGGGCGGCGCGTCCGAGGGAGCCGTAGTGCTCGGGGTCGTCGGTAGCGAAGAACGTCCAGCCGACCATCGAGTACACGTACAGCACCAGCGTGCACAGCACCAGGAAGCTGAAGGTGCCGGGCAGGCTTCGGCCCAGGGCGGCGAGGATGATGCGCACCTGCGGCAGGAAGCGGGCGGTGCGCAGCACCCGGGCCAGCCGGGCCAGCCGCAGGGCCGTCGAGTCCTCCCGAGCCAGCGGAAGGACGGCCAGCGCGACGATGGCGAGGTCGAACAGGTTCCACGGGTCGCGGAAGAAGTCGCGGGGACGGTCGGCGTGGGCGGCCGCGCGCAGCGCGATCTCGATGGTGAAGAAGACCAGGAACCCGTGCTCGGTGGCCTTGAGCGGGCCGTGCCAGCGCGTGGCGAGTCCGGAGTAGGTTTCGATTCCCAGCAGGGCCGCGTTGGCGAGAATCGCGACGAGAACCGCGCCGTTGAACCACGCGGACTCCACGACACGGCGGGCCCGCCCGGCGAGAGCGTGGGTGATGGGCATCGAAGGGCGCAGGCCGGGTGTCCCGCTCAGCCTCGCGCCGCCCGCGTTACCGGGCCAGCTCCCGACCGGACCCTGCCCACGCCGGTTACACCTGCCATCGAGGCGTTCACTCCTTGCTGCGGACGGGGTCGAGGCTGCCGCGAAGAGCGACCGCGCCCAGAGTAGCCCGTCCGCCAGGCCATCGACACGGCATCCTGGACCGTCCCGCGCTCCCGCCGACGGCCACGGGGACGGCCACGGGGACGGCCACGGGGAGTGATCGTCCGTGGGTGCGTGGTGGGACACGTGTCGCTGGTTGGCAGTGGGAATCGTCCGATGAGATCACCCGTTGGGGTATCATGGGTGCGTACCCGTCATCCGCGTCGTGCTCGCCGGCTGTCCAGTGTTACTGACCCGTTCTCGGCCTGTGGAGGAACACGACGATGACGATCTGGGATCGGTTGCGGTCCTCTACGCAGACCATGCAGGGCCAGCTCACCGCGAAGAAGAATGATCTCAAGAGTGGCGCGTTTCGGGACGCGAGCATGGCGATGTGCGCGCTCGTCGCCGCGGCCGACGGCCACATCGACCCGGCGGAACGGCAACGGGTCGCCTCCCTGATCGCGACGAACAACGTCCTGACGAACTTTCCCGCCGACGACCTGCAGCGTAGGTTCAACGACTACCTGACAAAGCTGACACAGGATTTCGCGTTCGGGAAGGTCTCGGTCCTCCAGGAGGTCGGGAAGGTGAAGAAGAAGCCGTCGGAGGCCCGCGCGGTCATCCAGATCGGCATCATCATCGGCAGCGCCGACAGCAACTTCGACAAGACCGAGCAGGCTGTCGTCCGCGAGGCCTGCTTCGCTGTCGGCATCAATCCCGAGGAGTTCGACCTCTAACAGCTCTCGCCGTTGCTCCGCGCTGTCCGTGCCTGATTATCGGTCAATCGCCTACATCGTCGCTTCTGCTGGCAAGGTGAGGTTGCCGCTGTGTTCCAAGTCATCTGGATCGTGCTCTCCGGCCTGGTCATCGGAGCTCTCGCCCGTCTCGTGCTGCGCGGTCGGCAGAACATCCCGCTGTGGCTGACCGTCGTCGCCGGTATCGTCGGCGCGCTGGTCGGGAACACGATCGCCAGCGTGATCGGGGTCCAGGATACCGTCGGTATCGACTGGATCCGTCACTTTCTGCAGATCGGCGTGGCCGCCGGGTTCATCGTCCTGATCACCCCGGTCTGGGCCGCGCGGTCCCGCCGCGGCCCGGCACGTCGGCGGTAGTAGCGGGTAGCCGGCGACAGCGGTTCGACATCTCGGGGTCGAACGCCTGACCTGGTGAGCCTCGTGGGTCGTTATCCGTGGTGGGCGAGGAGGACGTGGGGGTGGGCGGTGCCCGGGGTGTCGGGGTGGTCGGTGTGCACCGTGTCTCCAAGCAGCGCCACCGACGCGGAACGAAGGTCGCCAGCGAGCAGGCCCTCGCCCGACGCCTCTACCCACGGCTGGCCTCCGACTGGCTGCTGCTTGCCGACCGGACCTTCTACTCTCGGGCGGACTGGTGCACGGCCGCGGACACCGGCGCGGCGCTGCTGTGGCGGGTCAGGGCCAACCTGAACCTGCCCCCGCTGAAGGCACTACCCGACGGCTCCTACCGGACCGTCCTGATCAACATGAAGATCAGCAGGAAGGCCCGCGACGCGCTGCTCACCGCCGCCCGGGCGGGTGAGCCCCTCGACCCGCGGGAGGCCACCGCGACCACCCTGGCCGGGGGATATCACCACAGATGGGAACGGGAAACCGGCAACAAACAGATCAAGACCTACCTGCGCGGCCCGGGACGGGGTCCTGCGCTCCACGCATCCCGACACCGTCTACCAGGAGATCTACGGCTACCTGCTCACCGTGCCCGCGCCAGGTCGGGCAGCGTGAGTCCGTCTCCTCGTGTCCGTGGGGGCCCAGGCGGCGTACTCCAGCCAAGTCTCGATGAGAGAGCTCATGCGCGGCTCGGGTGGATATTGCTAATCGAAGATGTCGGCGGCAGTGACGGTGAGACATCCTGGCGGCGCGTTACGGATCTCCTCGCGAGCGCACAGCGCGAGGCGTGCCCGGGCAGAGCCTTCGGTCCCGCCACTGTCAGGGCCGGCAGCTCCGTCGTCTGTCTGGCGGTCCGAGGCTGCTGGAACGGCCGATGTAATAGCGTGAGCCTTTTCCAGGAGCCGGCTGGAGATCCGTCGACCGTCAATAGAGCGCGCCCACTTCGCCTCGCCGGACAGAACCGGGTGTCGGTCCCTGCCCGCGAGCACGACCGCATCGATCTTGTTTTGCCCGCCCGCGTTCCAATAAGGCCCGACCGCGACGATGTCCCTGCCCAGCGCGCCGGCGACCGCGAGTCGGCGTAGGTGCTCGCGAAACGCTTCCTCCCACGGTTTGCCGAGATGGTCGTCCAGACTCTCGATCAGTACTGGCAGCAGTGCTTTCCCTAATCCACGCTCGATCTCCGCGCGGTACCGAGACAGCACGCCGAGATAGAAAGCGAGGAAATTGTCGGCGATCCGGTAGACGCGCCGACGGCTGTGCGCTGGTTCAGTGACGGGCATCAGCCTTTCGACCAGCCGCAGTTCGACGAGCCGATCCAGCGTACGGGCCGGTTCAGCCCGAATATAGTCCTTGATCTCGTTGTACTGGGTGCGGCCCTCGGCGATCGCGTGGAGCACGGCCGCCGGGTATTCACCGTGCTCCGCCTCGGTGGCAAGCACGAGTTGTCCCTCGGTGAGCAGCGGCGCCCCGGGCCGGCAGGCCAGCCGTAACAGGTTGTCAGCGAGATCGGCGCCCTGGTCCCACCACGACAGATACAACGGAACTCCGCCAACCAGCCCGTAGACGAGCGCCCGGTCGGACGGCGTCAGACTGGGCAGCATGAGTGCGGCCTCGTGCGGACGGAACGGATGCAGCGACAGTGACAGATCGAATCTGCCGTACAGGGGCGCCCGCTGCTCCTGCAGCGCGGTCATGTGCCGCACGGCCGACCCGCACACGAGCATCCGCAGCCTGGTCCGGCCGGCTGTTCGGTCGAGGAAGGCCCGCAGGACGCCGGGCAGTTCGGGTGAGGTGGCAACGATCTCGGGAAACTCGTCCAGGATGACGAGGAGCGGCTCCTGCTCAGCCGCCGCGGCGAGGTCGTCGAGCGCGTCGTCCCAGTCGAGATAGGGACGAGCAGCGAGATCACGGATTCGCCCCGGTAGCGCGATGGCCGCCTGACGGGATAGTTGCGCCAGTTCCCCAGCTGCCGCCCGACCGGCTCCGGTGTGGGACACCGACCGACGGCCCTCCGCGAAGTGCTGCAACAGCGCGGTCTTGCCGACCCGTCGCCGTCCCCACACCACCGCCGGTCGGGGGTCGGTCGAGCGCCACCACGCCTCTAGAGCGGCGAGTTCGTCGGTGCGATTCACAAAGGCCACCGCCGCCCCGCCTCCCTCCAGAAACTCACACTGCCTGTAACTTACTTGCTATGTAAGTTACACCCCGCGCCATCCGTACGCGGCTCGCGACATCCATGATTCTGTGATTTTGCCGCCTACCCGGCCGACAACCCCGACCGGATCGTGCTCGGCCGGGCAGTCCGACGGCGGGATCGACCAGCGCAGCTGCGTCCCCCGGCCGTACGGGTGTCATCCTGCAGCGGCGGCTGATGCGCCGGTGGTGGAGGTACGACGCTGGCGTCGCCCTGCATTTTCGCTGGTAGATGGCCTGCTCGTGTGATCGGGGATGGTGATCGTGGGGCCAGGGATGGCGGGATGGCGGTTCGGGTTGTGCTTGGTTCTGTCCACCGCCTCCGATCAGGCATTTTGCGGGGTCAGGCGGTGGCGCCACCGTCGATCACGTGGTCGTGGCCGACGACGTAGCTCGATTCCTCCGACGCCAACCATAGAACGGCGTTGGCGATCTCCTGCGGGTCGGCGACCCGGCCCAGCGGCACGGTCGGCGCGAGGCGGGCGTCACGCTGCTCGCGGGTCTCGCCCGGAAGGTAGGACATGGGGGTGTCGATCGGGCTGGGGCTGATGGAGTTGATGCGCACGCCCTGCTTGATGTACTCCAGTGCGGCGGTACGGGTCAGGAAGCTGACACCCGCCTTGGACGTGGAGTAGGCGCTCATGCCGGCCAGCCGCCAGTGGGCGCCCAGGTTGGAGGCGGTGTTGACGATGACGCCGCCGCCGTTGGCCGCCAGGTGCGCGGTCTCGTACTTCAGGGCGAGGAAGACGCCCGTCAGGTTGACCGCGAGGACCTTGTTCCACACGTCCTCGTCGTGCTCGCCAACCGGCGTGCCGCCGCCGAGGATGCCGGCGTTGTTGAACGCGACATGCAGACCGCCGTGGCGGGAGACAACGGTGTCCACCATCGCCTTGACGCTCTCCGAGCTGGTGACGTCGACGGTGATGCCGGACGCCTTGCCGCCCTCGGTCTCGATCAGCTTGACGGTCTCGTTCACCCCGCTCGCATGGAGGCCGGCGACAGCGACGGTCGCGCCCTCCCTCGCGAATGACAGGGCGGCGGTCCGGCCCAGCACACCGCCAGCGCCGGTGACGAGGACGACCTTGTCGGTGAAGCGTGCACTCATGACGAGCTCCTGTTGTCGGTAGAGACGTTACGAATCGCGGATGGTGGTCTCAGCCGCGCGCGGCGGCAGTGGTCGCGCCCGCCCTGCGCTGGAGCAGCGCGATCTGGACGGCACCAAGGAGAGCGAAGGACAGCCGGGGTCGCGGCGGACTCGGCGCAGCCATGTCGGGTGACGCGTTCACAGAGAGGTGTTCATAACTGAATGATCATTCCACTATGACAGTCGCCTGATGCCGTGCGGCACCACACGACTCCGCCTTGTGGCCTTGTGGCGATGATCGGAAGTTACCACGAATTGAAACGATCGGTCTAGATAGTCGGTGCGGGGAGCGCCTCAACCCGCACCACTTCTTCCGGCACGGCCAGTCCATCCGCCTGCCGGGGCGCTGACCGCACGGTCTCGGTACCGCCCCGTCGACGGGTGCCCGGCACCCGAAAAGCCCGTTCCCGTCAGTGCGGGGACGGGCTTTTCTTGATTGAACGGTCTTGTTAGCCTCTGGGTATGGGCAGGACCAAGGAGTTCGATCCAGACGTGGTGCTCCAGCGCGCGATGGACCTGTTCTGGGAACGGGGCTTCGAAGCGACTTCGATGGCCGACCTCGTCGATTACCTGGGGATCGGCCGGGCCAGTCTCTACGGCACGTTCGGCAGCAAGCACGACCTGTATCTGGCCGCCATGCGGCGGTACCTGCGACGCAGCGAGGCGGGCTTCGTCACCGCGCTCGCCCAGCCCGGACCGGCCCTGTCGGCCGTGCGCGCGTTTGTCGAGAGCTGGGTCACCGACGCCCTCACCGACCCGAACCGGCGAGGCTGCCTGGTGGTGAACGCCGCCGTCGAACTCTCCCCGCGTGACCCCGAAGTCACCCGCCAGGTGGCGGTCAGCTGGAGCGTCGTGGAGACGGCGCTGGTGTCCTCCCTGGTGCGGGCCCAGGCCCAAGGCGAGCTTGCCCCCGACAAGGACCCGCACGAGATCGCCAATTTCCTGCTCGTGATGATGCAGGGCGTCCGCGTGCTCGCGCGGGCCGCACCCGAAGCGGAGCGGCTCCAGGCCGCCGCCCGCCTCGCGTTGGCCGCGCTGGACTGACCTGCCTCGCGTTGGCCGCGCCGGACCGATCCGCACCCGCCCAGTGGAACACGCGGAGGCCACAGCCTGGGCACCGTCCTGCGCTCACCAGCTTTCGACAGTTCGGTCGAGTGGCGTCCGTGTGCCGTGACCGGAGCTACCGCTGGCCCTGCGGCTGGCGGCGTACAGTCGGCGCCATGAAGCGGATGGTCCAGATCCCCTACGAGCTGGAGCAGGAGGAGGACGGTACCTGGGCGGCCCATGCGTCGTTCCCCAGCGGTGGCGCGCACGGTCTCGGCAACACTCCTGAGGACGCCGTGGCCGATCTCTACGAGGCCGTCAGTCTGGTCTCGAGGAGTTTGGCGTTCCGCCAGTCCTGACGATCGTGCAGGACGTCGCCTGATGCCTCCTCTTCCCGTGCTGCCTGGCGGGGAGGTGGTCAAGGTCCTTGAGAAGCTCGGCTTCGAAGTGATCCGTGTCAGCGGAGTTCATCGCCGCTCTTTGACCTACCCGGTCCGTTGGCCGGACCTGTGCCGCTGGCCGGGCCGGCGGCGGCGGTGGCGGTGGCGGTGGCGGTTGTTTTCATGCGCCGGTGTCCAGGTTCCGGCTGGTGGCCCGCGCCCAGCCGTCCGGCCCGCCGTCGAGGACCGTGAGGTTGGAGTGTCCGGCGCGGGCGAGCAGGCTGGCGGCGCCCATCGCCCGCTTCCCATGCCCGCACATCAGCACGGTCGGCCCGGCCGGTAGCCCGGCGGCGAGGTGGGCGAGGTGGGCGGGCAAGTCGCCGAGCTCGACATGAGGTCGCACCCGGCAAGTGGGCGGAGGTGAACCCCGCCCACTTGCGGACGTCGAGAACATACGCGCCGCCGACCTGGTCTGGCCGAACCGTCAGGTCGATCGACCCGCATCGCGTGTACTCCAGAGCATCCGGATTATGGCCAGCCTCGAAGGCGGTCGACCGGGCGAGGTCCAGTTGGAGGCTACGCTCATCAGGACCGAGCGCACCGCCGGGAAAGTAGTCGTCGCCTCGTCGCCTCGTCGCCTCGTCGCCTCGTCGCCCGGCCCGGCGTGCAGCCGCCCGACTTGATCCACCAACGTGGATGGGCAGCTGGGTAACGCCGTAGGGCTTCGGGAAGCTGCACAGGTTGTCGAAGTCGAAGAACTCCCCGCGGAAGCTGACCCCGTCCTTGCCCCCGGCCCAGAGCAGTCGCATCACGTCGATCGCCTCGTCGGCGCGGCGACCACGGGTGCTGAAATCCACCCCCACCGCTTGGGCCTCGCCCGGCAGGGTTCCCAGCCCCACGGTCAATAGCCGCATCCGCCCCTTGGACAGCACATCAATGGTGGCCAGTCGCTTGGCGAGGACCACTAGATGGTGGTAGGGAAGCAGCAGCACGCCCGTGCCAAGCAGCATCCGGTTCGTGGCCGCAGCGACGAGGCTCAGGCAATTGAAGCGATCCCAATCTT
>NZ_CDWTNB010000104.1:0-13872 GCF_977947065.1 Frankia sp. CgJB1 | reverse complement strand
TAAGGGGCTGTTGTGCCGCGTGCCTCTCTGGTGGCTCTGAGTGGCGGGGCTAGACTCCGACCGGCGGGCCGTTGCGGGCGAGAGGGGACTGGGATGCCGGCGGATTCTTTTGTTCACCTCCACGTGCACACTGAGTATTCGATGCTGGACGGTGCGGCGAAAACGGGCTTGCTTTTCAAAGAAGCGGCGAAGCTGGGGATGCCGGCCGTCGGGATGACCGACCACGGTAACATGTTCGGTGCCTACGAATTTTATCAGGATGCGAAGTCCGCGGGTGTCAAGCCGATCATCGGGATTGAGGCGTACCTGGCGCCCGAGTCGCGCCATCACAAGCGGCCTGTCCTGTGGGGTGAGCGTTCGCAGCGCGACGTCGACCCTGCGGGTGAGGGTGGTGACGTGTCCGGTGGCGGCGCCTACACCCACATGACGATGCTCGCGGCCAACGGGGCCGGGCTGCGCAACCTGTTCCGGCTGTCGTCGATCGCGTCGATCGAGGGCTACTACCGCAAGCCGCGGATGGACCACGAGCTGGTCTCCCAGTACTCCGAAGGGATCATCGCGACGACGGGCTGCCCGTCGGGTGAGGTGCAGACTAGGCTTCGTCTGGGCCAGTTCGACAAGGCGCTCACCGCGGCGGCCACCTACCAGGAGGTCTTCGGCGCGGACAACTTCTTCCTGGAGTTGATGGATCACGGTTTGCCGATCGAGCGCAGCGTCCGCCAGGGGCTGCTCGACATCGGCGACAAGCTGGGGCTTCGCCCGCTGGCCACGAACGACTCGCACTATGTGACCCAGGATCAGGCGGGAAGCCACGAGGTGCTGCTGTGCGTCGGCACCGGTAAAAAACTCGACGATCCGACCCGTTTCAAATTCGACGGATCGGGATATTACCTCAAGTCTCCGGAGGAAATGCGCAACCTGTGGGACAGTGAGGTCTCCGGGGCCTGCGACAGCTCTCTGCTTATCGCCGAGCGCGTCGAGTCCTACGACGATGTTTTCAAATTTGTGGACCGGATGCCGCGCTACCCTGTCCCCGAGGGTGAGACGCAGCTGTCCTGGCTGCGCAAAGAAATCGACCGCGGACTGACGTGGCGCTTCCCTGCGGGCGTGCCCGCCGATGTGGTCGAGCGCGTCGACTACGAGGTCGGCGTGATCGACAAGATGGGTTTCCCGGCTTACTTCCTGGTCGTCGCCGACATTTGCAAGTTCGCGAGAGATCGGGGCATCGGGCTGGGTCCGGGGCGTGGATCGGCGACCGGGTCGATGATCGCCTATATCCTGGGTATCACCGAGCTGAACCCGATCGAGCACGCGCTGATCTTCGAGCGGTTCCTCAACCCGGAGCGGATCAGTCCGCCGGATATCGACCTGGACTTCGACGAACGTCGACGCGGTGAGGTGATCCGCTACATCACCGAGCAGTACGGCGAGGACCGCGTCGCGCAGATCAACACCTTCGGCACCATCAAGGCCAAGGTCGCGATCAAGGACTCGTGCCGGGTGCTGGGTTACGACTACGTCCTCGGAGATAAGATCTCAAAGGCGATGCCGCCGGATGTGATGGGCCAGGGCATCCCGCTGGCCGGGATCTTCGACCCGAACCATGAGCGGTACGGTGAGGCCGCCGAGGTTCGGGCCCAGTACGAGACCGACACCAAGGTTCGGAAGGTCATCGACACCGCGCGGGGGCTGGAGGGACTCACCCGCGGCACTGGTGTCCACGCCGCCGGGGTCATCCTGTGCTCGGAGCCGCTGCTGGATGTCCTGCCGATCCATCGCCGCGACAATGACGGCGCGATCATCACCGGGTTCCCGTTTCCTCAGTGCGAGGAGATGGGCCTGCTCAAGATGGACTGCCTCGGCCTGCGGAACCTCACCGTCATCGGTGACGCGATCGAGGCCGTCAAGCGTAACCGCAACGTCGACATCGACCTGTCCACCCTCCCCTTGGAGGACGCCAAGGCCTTCGAGTTGCTCGCCCGCGGCGACACGCTCGGGGTGTTCCAGCTCGACGGCGGACCGATGCGTAATCTGCTGCGCCTGATGGCACCGACGAAGTTCGGCGACATCGCCGCCGTGCTCGCGCTCTACCGGCCCGGCCCGATGGCGGCCAACAGCCACATCGAGTACGCCGACCGCAAGAACGGCCGCAAGGAGATCCTCCCGATCCACCCCGAGCTCGCCGAGGCGCTGGAGCCCATCCTCGGCGAGACCTACCACCTGGTGGTCTACCAGGAGCAGGTCATGGCCATCGCCCGGGAGTTGGCCGGCTACAGCCTCGGCGGCGCCGACCTGCTGCGCCGCGCGATGGGCAAGAAGAAGAAGGAGATCCTGGACAAGGAGTTCGCTCGCTTCTCCGCCGGGATGAGGGAGAAGGGCTACACCGACGCGGCGGTCCAGGCGCTGTGGGACGTGCTCGTCCCATTCTCCGGCTACGGGTTCAATAAGTCCCACACCGCCGGGTACGGCGTCGTGTCGTTCTGGACGGCCTACCTCAAGGCCAACTACCCGGCCGAGTTCATGGCGGCGCTGCTGACGTCCGTCGGTGACGACAAGGACAAGATGGCGGTGTACCTGGCCGAGACCCGCCGGATGGGTATCCAGGTCCTGCCCCCCGACGTCAACGAGTCGGATCTGCGGTTCGGTGCGGTCGGTGACTCGATCCGTTTCGGCCTGGGGGCCGTCCGTAATGTTGGGGAGAACGTCGTCGCCTCGATAGTCGCGGCCCGGCGGAGGAAGGGCGCGTATGAGTCGTTCGCTGACTTCCTGCAGAAGGTCGACATCGGGGTGTGCAACAAGCGCACCATCGACTCGCTGATCAAGGCGGGGGCGTTCGACTCGCTGGGCCATCACCGCCGTGTGCTGGTCAATGTGCACGAGAACGCGATCGACGCGGTGATCATCACGAAGCGGGCCGAGGCCATCGGCCAGTTCGACCTGTTCGGCGACGGGGGCGCCGGAGAGGAGGAGAGCCCGGCGCTAGGACTCGACCTGGACCTGTCCGGCCCCGAATGGCCGAAAAAGGAGCTGCTGGCTCAGGAACGCGACATGCTCGGCCTGTACGTGTCCTCGCATCCGCTGGAGGGTGCCGAGCGGGCGCTGGATCGCCACCGCGACACCCGGATCGTCGACCTCGCCGAGGCCAACGACGGGACGACCGTACAGATCGCCGGCATCATCAGCAAGATCGACCGGCGGATCAACAAGAACACCGCCAAGGCGTGGGCGATCGTGACCGTCGAGGATCTCGACGCCTCCGTCGAGGTGCTGTTCTTCCCCCAGTCCTACGAGGTCCATTCGTACGCGCTCGTGACCGACGCGGTCATCTCGGTGCGGGGCAGGATCAACGAGCGGGAGGGGTCGGTCTCGCTGTTCGCCCAGGACCTGACGGTGGTCGATGTCACGACGCACGTGAACGGGCCGCCTGTCGTCATCACTCTGCCGTCACACAAGATCACACCGCCGCTGGTCGATGACCTCAAACTCGTCCTGACGACTCATCCCGGGACAACTCCGGTGCACCTGCGTCTCGAAGGCCCGCAGAACACGCATCTGCTCCTGCTCGAACTCCAGGTGCAGGCGAGTAGTTCGCTACTCGGAGATCTCAAGGCCCTGCTGGGTGCCCGAGCGGTCACCGTATGAGCGACCCGTCGCCGGAGGCGAGACAGCCTGCCGAGGTGGTGCTGTGCTCGACGGATAGTCCGCCGCGCTGCTGACACACTGGGTGGCAACGCTGGCCGTGCCGGCCGTCGACCTCCAGGCGTGGGAAGTCGACTATCAGGCGTGGCTACGAGGCGACCTGTGACACCCGGGCAGGTGCGTGTGGTCCGTCCGGCCAGGTCGGCAGCGTCGGAGCAGGCCGCAGCGGTACCGGCTGGAACATGCCCCCCGCTGCCAGCGGGTGAGCGCCGAGGCCCAACGGTAGATACGCCGTGCCGGAGCGGCGGCTGACTTACAGGCAGGGGTACGGGTAGGCGATGAACGGGTCGCCCAGGTACAGCGTCTCCAGGTCGACGAGGCCGCCCAGCCGGGCGACGTTGAGCGGCTGCCCGTCGTAGGAGTCGTAGCCGAACCGGGGATGGCTGAGGTCGACGTTGTCAACAGCGACGATCCCGGCCTGGACCGCGGCCAACTCGTCGGCCAGTGGCCAGCGGTCGTACCAGTGGGCATCGAGGTAGACCAGCGGCCGATCGAACTGGCCGGTGAGCAACGCCAGCACAGCCGCGGAGTCGCCGGTCACCACGGTGGTGTTCGGCCGGTCGCGTAGCCGGGTGCGGGTGAATGCGGCGTGCTCCTCGACGACGTCGCAGGTGATGATCGGCAGAGTGGGGTAGAGCCGGGCGAGGTAGTCGGTGGTGTCGCCGAGGAAGCAGCCAGTCTTGATGATGCCGTCACATCCATAGGCGTCGATCAGGTAGTCGACCTGCAGCGCGGTGGTGATGTCGAAGCCGAACGGTCCCCCGCCGTCGGAGAGGCGAGCGCAGCCGGCGCGAAGGGTGGTGTAGAAGGTGTCCAGGAGGCCGATCGACGGCTGGTACATGGCAGTCTTTCACACGCTGTGAGTGTGGCGCAGCCAGCGAGAGGACTCGAACCCCTAACCGCTCGATTGCAAGACGAAACCCTGCGTATCGGAGCCTACCGGAGAATGCCGCGCAGTGCCGTAAAATCCGAGGTCGGGGCGTTCTTCGTGCCGGTACGTGCCGGCCGATGCCGCGCCGTGCCGGAGCATCCGCGCACACAATGCGCACACACGCCGCCCGGGTGCGGCGCACGACACACCGACATGGCAGACATACATAACTTTCTGGACACAGAGACGCTCCGACTACGGTACGTAGTTGATTGCGGTCTAGTGTGGGACCTGCGCGGAGACCGCGGGCCGGATCGGGGGTAGCAGTACTCAGCGGAGCGGGAGTCGACGGACCCGTACGTGGGTGGTGCTGAGCGATATGACGACGCCCTGTTCGAGGTCGGCTTCCAGTGCAGGAAGATTGGCCAGCAGCAGGGCGGCTTGCGCGTCGGGCTTGAGCTGGTCGCCGGACCGGAGCAGGACGAGCGAGGGAGCGATGCCCCGGCTGAGTGCGAGCAGAGTCGTGAAGTCGCTGTCGGCGGAGATGATCGAACGTCTCTCGGTGACGGCGAACGCGCTGACCTTGGTATCAGGGGAACCGCCGAGCCCGTGCTCGAGGACGTGCGCCGCGTCGATGCCCTTGTCGCGCAGCAGTTTAGCCACCCGCGGTGAGAGGTTCTCGTCGACGAGAAACTTCACGCGGCGATGAACGGGCGCTCTTGCGGCATTGTCTCCGCGGCAAACGCGAGAGCTGCGAGCACGTCGTCGCGGGTGAGCGACGGATAGTCGGCGAGCAGTTCCTCGACCGTCGAGCCAGCCGCGAGCTGGCCCAGCACCGCGGACACGGTGATCCGGGTACCGCAAATCGCCGGCGCGCCCGCCATGATGGCGGGATCGGCGGTGATGCGGCTGACGATGGTCATGGCTAGGATTCTACCGTCGGACCCTCTGCAAGGGCGCTGTTGCGTCCGGCCGGCGCTGTTGCGTTGAGAGAACGCGGCGCACGCCAAGGGGCCGCCTCCGCTCTGTCAGATCGCCGCGGCGAGCTCGGCGAACGCTGCGGAGAGCCGAAGGCGGGGGTCGGTGTCGGTGGCGAGTGGCGCTGTTGCATCCGGCCGGGGCAGGCTCTCGGGCTGGCGGTCAGGCATGATCAGGTGATGCGTCGACGTCGTGCCTGCCCACCGGTTCCGATGTCGGAGTTCGCCGGGTTCCGGTTCCCACCCGAGGTGATCGTCCTGGCGGTGCGCTGGTACCTGCGGTTCGCCTTGTCGTACCGGGATGTCGAGGAGCTGCTCGCCGAACGCGGCCTCAAGGTAGATCATGTGACCGTGTATCGGTGGGTGCAGCGGTTCGCGCCCCTGTTGGTTGAGGCGGCGCGGCTGTGCCGGCACCGGCCCGGCGACAGGTGGTATGTCGACGAAACGTATGTGAAGGTTGCCGGTCGGTGGACCTTGTGGGGCTCCAGAACTCGGGTTTCGGCCTGTGAGCTGGCCTTTTGCCATTGAGGTGATTGTCTGCGGGCGTCGTCAGGCGGCGTTGCGATATTCGTTGATCATGCCGCCGAGGATGCGTGTGCGACGGACGGTGGAGTCCGGGGGTGGGGCGATCACGGGTGGCGAGTCGGGTGGGTGCTGGCCGAGGGAGCGGTGAGGCCGGTGGGTGTTGAAATGCTCGACGTAGCTGTCGAGGACCGACGTCAGATGCCGTTCGGAGACGATCAACAGCCTGTCGGTGCATTCGCGGCGGGCGGTGCCGACCCAGCGTTCCGCGATCGCGTTCGCCTTCGGAGTTTGTGGGGGTGTGCGGACCACGTCGATGCCGGCCCCGGTGAAGACAGCGTCGAAGGAAGCCGTGAACTTCATGTCGCGGTCACGGAGGAGGAACCGGAACCGGTGGCAACGCTCGTCGAGATCCATCAGCAGGTTTCGTGCCCGTTGTGTGACCCACGCCGAGGTCGGATGCTTCGTGACCCCGAGAACATGGACGTGGCGGGTGGCGTGTTCGACGACGAAGAACACGTAGATCCGCTGCAGGAAAACGGTGTCCACCGTGAAGAAATCGCAGGCCAGCAGGCCGGATGCCTGCGTGGACAGGAACGTACGCCAAGAGGCGTCGGCTCGGCGGGGCGCGGGATCGACGCCGGCGCGGTGCAGGATCCGCCAGACGGTGGCGACCCCGACCGGGTAGCCCAACCCGATCAGTTCTCCCTGGATCCTGCGGTGGCCCCAGGTCGGGTTCTCCCGCGCGAGGCGCAGGACCAGCTCGCGGATCTTCCGGCGGACCGGTGGCCGTCCGGGCGTCTTGCGCGGGTAGGTCCATTTTCGTGCGAGGAGTCCACGGTGCCAGCGCAGCACGGTGGCCGGGGTGACGAAGAACGAACCCCAGCGGGCCCGGGGTAGCAGCCGGGACAGGGCTGCGAGGATCACCCGATCCGCCGGTTCCAGGGCCGGGCGGTTCACCTGCCGGTGCAGCACCGCCACCTGATGCCGCAGGACGAGGAGCTCGACATCCTTTGCGGTGTCCCCACCGACCCGGAGCAGCATCAGCCCGAGAGCATTGCGCGTCAGGGCGTAGAGCAGCGACCACACCATGACCATCCAGCCTGCCCGATGTGGGCCCTGTCCGGCAGGTAAACGCGCAGGTCACCGCTCGAATCGGGGTTCTGGAGCCCCACAGGGTGATCCGGTTGCGGTGGGTCCGGCTGGGTGACGGGTCCGGTCCTCCCCACGCTCGTGGGGGTGATCCGCGTCCCCGCAGCGCCTCCCATCGTCAGGATGCGTGGATTGCGCGTTCGGCCTACATCCGTTCGAGGCGGGATGTTCGCATCTCGGCCCTCACTACGACGAGGGCGGAGGCGTCACCGTGACGATTGGCTGGCCGACCTTGGCGGTGGCGTGGATCGCGCCAGGGAAGACGGTCTGCGACTTTGGTCCCGGGAACTCCGCGAGCCTCTCCATGACCTCGTGACCGACCGCGCGCAGGATCTGCTTACGGGCTTCGCTCTCGCCCAGGTCAAACAGGTCGACCCACGTCAACGTCCTCAGCACCACGGGTGGCTCCACCTTCTCGATGCGGAACGGGAGCAGCGCCCGCCGAGCGAGCGCGGTTCGCCACTCCGTGCTGCACCAGTCGGAGGCGAAGTAGGCGTGCGAATACAGCGCGATGGTCCAACGCGCGCCCGCCAGTTGCTCGTTCATCCACTCGAGGAAGTCATGGCCCGGTGGCGAGTCCCATGCTTGCAGCCGCGTCTTCATCCCGACGTCTTCGAGGACGGTGGCGACCCATTTCGCCCATCCGTTGTCTGCCGACGTATACGAGATGAAAACGAACGCGTCTTCGTGCGTCAAGATCGCCCCCATGTCAACGGCGTCGTGCCATCCTGGTCATTGACCGTCGCCTCGCCAGCCGGGCCGGTTGGTATCGAGCCAGCGTCCAACATCCAACCGGTGCCACGCGCGGAACGGCCGGATCACCTTCGACCCCGGGAAGCCCTTCATCCGGCTGATCGTGTCCGCCCGCAACCGGCCGATACCCAGCATCGATACCAGGTCGGCCGCGCCTACCAGAATGCGGTCCACGCATGTCGTTTAGTTGAATTCTCCGTCACGGGCGCCAGCGAGGAACGCTGCCCATTCGGCGGCGGTGAAGGACAGGACGCCGCTGTCGGGGTGCTTGGAGTGCCGGACGGCGCGTCCGCCGTCCGGTAGCTCGGCGACCTCGACGCAGTTCCCGCCATTGCCACCGCTGTAGCTGCTCTTGCGCCAGGTCAACCCTGTCGGGGGGTTGGTGGGGCCGGGTGGGGTGTTGTTCATCCCATCTCCTCCGCGGCCTCGGTGATCAGCCCGCTTGACCGTTCTGGGTCCAGCGTGGCTGCTCGTAGGCGGTTCATCGCGAGTTTATACCGACGCAGGTCGGCGTCCCGTTCCAAGTACAGGCCGCTGTGGAGCTGATCCATGTGGACGACCTCCCCGCCCGGCGGGGCGGCGAAGGCCAGGATCGTGAAGGGGTAGCCGAACGCGGCGTAGGCCCCGAGCGTGTAGGGCAGGACCTGCACGGTGATGTTCGGCTGGGCGGCGCGGTCGGCGAGCTGGGTGAGCTGGGCGCGCATGACGTCGGATCCCCCGACGTGGCGGTGGAGCACGGACTCGTCGAGCACGACCCACAGCGAGAGCGGGTCGTCGCCGGCCAGTCGCTTCTGTCGTTCCATGCGGACGGTGACCCGGCGGTCGATCTCGTCGTCGTCGAGGCTCGTGTTCGCCGCCCGCAGCACCGCACGTGCGTACTGCGGTGTCTGCAACAGCCCGGGAACGAGCTGGTTCTCGAACTCCTCCACGCTCACCGCGCTGCTCTCGGCTGCCATGAACCGCTCGAACCAGCGAGGCACGGCGTCGGTGTAGCTGTGCCACCAGTCCTGCTGGCGGGCGGAACGCACCATCCCCAACAGTTCGTCGCGTAGCTGCTCGCCGATCACGCCGTAGAAGTCGAGCAGTGCGGTGACGTCGCGGGTGCGCTGGAGCCCCGCACCTGTCTCCATACGGCTGATCTTCGAGGCTGAGCACTGCAGATGTGCCGCAGCCTGGTCGATGGTGATGTCGGCTGCTTCCCGTAACCGCCGCAGTTCCGCGCCGACCTGCCGGCGTCGCATCGTCGGGGTCGCTTCGCCCGCCACGACCGCCTCCTCGTCAAGGTCAACCCGGCCCGAGTCTGCCAGCTTCACATGCACCACCCTGCAGGGGGAGCCAACGGCACAAAAATTTCCACGCATGGTAGCTGCCGTGCATTGCACAGGACATGCATTGCAGGCATTCTGATGCCGTGACCACCCCGCCACGATCTGGCTAAAGCATCGCGGGAGGCGGGGATGGCAACCACAGCCGGTCACAAGGAGGCTGCCTGGGCACGCTTGACCGTGCTCAGTGCAGAAGGCGCGTCCGTGTCGTCCACACGGGCCGGAACGGGGTGGAGCGGATGCGAACGGTGCTGACCAGCGCGCGAGAGAAACACGACGATCGTCGGCCGCGCGCACGGCTGTCGAAGGCCGGCTACGAGAAGACGACGGGTGGTGGCGTGTGACGCGGACCGCGTTCGGATACATACGGCCCACGAGCACGAGAGACGGCGAGCTACGCCGCCTACGCGGCATGATCAGCGACTACGCTGCCGCTGAGGGGATGAGCCTGGTCGCCATCTATGCCGACGAGCAAGTCAGGCCGGCCGACGCCCGGCCTGGCCTTGCGGCCCTCCTCGACGCAGTCAGACGAGCTGACCGGGCCGTCGTGCTGGTCCCCGACATGACCCATCTCCCGCGCTCCCCAGACACGCGCCGTTCCCTCGAAGAACAGGTGACCGCGCTCGGCAGCGCGATCATTCCCCTCATACCGCCGGGCCGCATCCCCGCACAGGCCGCTTCCACGGACCGGCAGCACCAACCACGATCCCGCGAGGGCGGCCAGAACCCGGCGCCGTCACCGGCCGTCCGTGTGGCGGTCGAACGGTTCCCCGCCCTCCTCAGCTCCGTTCCCGACGCCCGTGCCGCCGCCCGCCGTGTGCTCCAAGGGTGGCGGCTGGACTCTGCGGCGGTGGACACCGCGGCGTTGATCGTCTCAGAGCTCACGGCGAATGCCGCGAAGGCGAATCCGGCCGGGGACATCGTCGCGGTCCGGCTCACGGCCAGCGGCGGCAGCCTCCTCATCGAGGTCTGGGACAACGCCTCCGCCCCACCTGCCCTGCAGGATCCGGACTCCGACGGGGAGAACGGGCGCGGCCTGCTCCTCGTCAACGCGCTCAGCAGCCGATGGTCCTGGTACCGGGCAAAATCAGGAGGAAAGGTCGTCTGGGCGGCAATGCGCGCCAAAGTCCCGCAGCCCACGCAGCCGTGGACCGAGGCCGGGCAGTTGGAACAGCGCACACCACAGCCCACCCCAGACCCGCTCGCATCGGTGGCCTTCGAGGAGGATCCGGCGCTGCTGCGCCGGGTCGCCGACGGGCTACGAGCCTTGGACGACTGGCACCTTCCCCACGCCGAGGCCGCCCCACCCAGGACACTCCCGCCGGCAGCCGCGGTCGGACATCCAACCCGGGTGGCAGCGGGACATATGTGATGACCGATCCCAACCGCTCGCCGCGGGCCACCACCTTTGCCCTGCTGCTCGGCGCAGGGGATGGGATGGTCCCTCCCGCGTCGATGACCATCGGTCACGACACCGACGTCCGCCGGGCAATGCGGACCGGGCGGATCGCGTGACCCCCCACGTCCCTCTCGTTCCGGTCGTCATGCGCCCGATTGTGCTCATCGCGCGCATGGCGGCCCTGCCCGAGGTCACCCCACCGGCGGACATCGCCCGGATCCTCGCCACGTTCACCCCACCCATCGACCCGACCTCACCGGCATGGGCCGCGCTGCGTGCCGCCCTCGATCTGACCATCCCGGCCGGTGTGTCGGCGGTCTGGTCTGACGACACGATCGCCTTCCTCGCCCTCGAACAGACAACCGGTACGGGGCTGGACATCGGTGTGGTCGCCTACGGACCGGACCGGGACCGGCTCGCCCACGATGTCCGTGTCTGGGACGCGGAACGCCGCGGTGAGAACCCGACGATCCGGGTCTACCCCCGCGGGACTGCCTGGGAGGCCCCGCCACCCGGCCGGCTCTTCGACATGCCATCCGCACAGGTCTTGATCAGCTGGGACTGACTCATGGCTTCCTCGCGTCCCTCCAAGACCCGGCGGAGCGGCCGGCCCAGCAGCCGCTCCGGCGCGGGACAGCCCGATACAGATCTTCTGATCGCGCGCTGTCATCAGGATCATCCCGAGGCCCGCCGCCGGCTGTCGCCTGTCGAGACCACGGTCCTCGCGGGTGCACGTGTCCGCGGCGGGCAGGACCTGGTCGACCTGAGCCTGGGGTCGACCCTGACGCGTGCCGCGCTCTGGGCCGTCCTGCCCGGTGGCAGCGTCACGACTCTGACCCCAACCGCTGCGGCGCTGCACCAGATCCGACCAACCGTGGAGAACGGCCACACGTGGGGGTCGGTCTGGGACCTCTTGGAGCGCCCCCTGCCGGATGCCAGTGTCGACGCGGTCATCGGCCGCAGCGTCCTCGCGCCGCTCTCGCACACCCGCCGGATGCTGATCGGCAGTGCCCGGGTCCTCCAACCGGGAGGGCGGGTGCCGGTCTGCAAACTCCTGCTGGGCCAGCGCAGACCCGTCGCCCTCGACGGACTCAGTGCGCACGAGGTGGCTCAAACCGAACGGGTCCTTCGTCGGGGTACGGCCAGCTGCCCACGCCTTCACCGTGCCGCACGCGGTCGGGAACGCGCGCCTCGCCGGCCTCACCCAGATCGAATACACCGAAGAGACGGTGCCTGTTCCCCTGGCGGGGGTGGCCGCGGCCGACGCCGCGCTGCGCGCCGAGGGCCCGGCCGGCGAATCGGCCTACCAGGCGATCAGCTGCGTCCTGGGCGCTGCCTTCGCCCGCCAGTACGCCGAAGCGTGGCGTTCGACCGCCCGCCGCCGCCCCCTCATCCCGGAAACCCCCATCGCCTACCTCACCATGGTCAACCCGGAGGTCACCCGGTGATTGCCCGCCGGTGGTCGGTAGCGCGTTCGCCGCCTCCTGATGTTGATCGGCTCCTCCGGGCGGTGATCTATGATGCGGCGGGTCGGCATAGGGGGGCACTGCGGGACGGTACGACGGGCGCGGTGTACGCGGATGATGAGTCCGCCGCGGGGCGGCGCTGGGCTGAGCACCACTGCCGGGGCGTCAGCCCCGACGCCGGCCAGTCGTAGATGACCACGGCCGGGGCGGGTGTTACCCCGCCGTCCGGCGGCGACGAGGGCGCGTCCATTGTGATCGCGGGGATCGTCACGGAGACCGCCGATGTCAGCGGTGACGGGCCGGCCGTCATCGCGGTAGTCGATCATGACATGGAGATTATGGAGGATCCCTCCCTACGGCTGGAGGATCATCACCTTGCGGGTAGCCCTGCCCGGCGCAGGGCTACCCGCCTCGACGATCGGGCCCGCTGAGCTCCAGTCCGCCGACGTCCTCATGCGCTCAGGCAGCGACCGCGAGGACACATCGTGCGATGCCTGACGCTGCTGCGGGCCTAGGCCCGCAGCCCTCCAGCCCCGGAGGGGGAGGCAGGAAGGTGACTGTCCGTCGCGCCACGGCCTTGGGGTGGCCGCTCACCAGGGCAGATTCTTGATCCTCCGGGTTCAAAAAATCTTGCAGGAACATGCCATTCACTTGCATTGGCGCGAGAAAGCCGCCTCGGGCCGATCTGGGTGCCGCTACGTTGAGTCAATGCGTCGATGCGATCGATCGCCCGGCCGTCCGGGTGTCATCGCGAGCTCCGCCGCAGGGCCGGCGGATGGTCATGGTGAAGTGTCGGGTGGCCCTGGGGTCTCTGACCAGGTGGTTTTCCGCGTCGGCGATCATCGTCGGCCGGATGCCGGCCGCCGGTCGACCCCTTGGCGGCGCGGTCCGCGTGGCCCGCCCGACCTTCCGCGCCAGAATGGTCAAACACTCTGTGTAGCAGATTTGGTTTGCTGCGGCGCAGCTTAGACCGTTCCGCCTGCCATGTCTCGTGTGAGATTTACACCTCTTGTCATCACTCGGCGTAGATGGTCTATATCTCTCGCACTGTGAAGGGGCCGCCTAGGCGAGAGGTTCGGGTCGGATGAGTGACGGAACGTGAGGCGGCGCGGATCGTCTCTCGGTGGGGCGGTCGCTGTGTTGGCCCTGCTCGCGGCCAGCGCGTGCGCCGACGGCGCCGCCCTCTCCCTCCCCGGCCAGCCCGTCATCGTCGCCGGTCAAGGCGCAGGTCGCGGAACGCGACGCCCTGGCCGCGTATCGGGGCATGTGGGATGACTGGGTGCGGCTCGCGGCGACCTCCGACTACCAAAATCCTGATCTCGCACGTCATGCCAGCGGTGATGCGTTGAGCCTTATCTACAAGAATATTTATCTGAACAGCAGCGGCGGTGTTGCCAGCCGAGGGAAGCCCGTATTGCGGCCTCGCGTCACCTCCGTGTCTCCGCCGGAGGCGCCCGACCAGGCGGTTATCGAGGATTGCGTGGATGACAGCGGCTGGGTGAATTATCGGGCCGACGGGCAACGTCAGGACGACGAGACGGGCGGCCGGCGCCTCACGCAGGCTTTGGCCTTGGAGACGGCCGGCGTATGGAAAATAGATCGGATTGTCGTGCAGACGGTCGGGACGTGCTGAGATGGTGGGCGGCGACTAGCATGGCGCTCTTTCTCGGATGTGTCTTGGCTGGCCCGGCCGCGACACAAAGGATTT
>NZ_CDWTNB010000103.1:0-13886 GCF_977947065.1 Frankia sp. CgJB1 | reverse complement strand
CACCCTCGTACGTGTTCGTCGACGCCGCCGACGGGCACGGCCTGTCTGATTAGATTGAGGGCCGCACCGACGCCGCCGCGCTGACTGTTTGCGCCGGGACGAGCGGGTTCCGGCCTGATGGCCGTCGCCAGCTCGCCTCGGCGCAAACAGATTCAACTCTCGCCATTTTCGTGGGATGTTGTCAGCGGCGCAGCGGCGGTGTGACGGGCTCGGGCTGAGGGGCCACGGCCGCCTGGGCTGCGTCCGCGAGCAGCCGGCGCTCTTCAGCGGTCGCCAACAATCCCCCGGGCGCGACAAAACGGGAGGCTACATAGTCCGCTTCGGTGGTGGGTATCGGCACCCGGGTGCGGACAGCCCGTATGCACACCCGTACCGCATCGGCGAGCACGACGAGCACCAGCAGGGCGAACACTATCGCCATGATCCCGTCCAAGGTCGAGTTTTGGACGACTTTGTGCATGTCGCTGATGCTCTTCGCGGGCGCCAGAACCCTGCCTTCGTCGAGCGCGTCGGCATAGCGGTTCCGTTGGGCGAAGAAGCCGAGCTTGGGATCGTCCGAGAAAACCTTCTGCCAGGCCGCGGTGAAGGTGACGGCGGCATCCCAGCCGAGCGGGACGCCGGGCACCCAGGCCCACCGCGCTCGCCCACTCTTGACGAACAGGGTGGTGACGACCGCCAATGCGATGGCGGCAAGCATCTGGTTGGCCATCCCGAACAGCGGGAACAGCTGGTTGATGCCGCCGAGCGGGTCGGTTGCCCCGGTCCAGAGGAAGTAGCCCCAGGCGCCGACCACCAGCGCGCTGCTCAGCCAGATCCCGGGCCACCAGCTCACCCGGCCGATTGGCTTCCACACGTTCCCGAGCATGTCCTGCAACATGAATCGGCCGACCCGGGTGCCGGCGTCGACAGTGGTCAGGATGAACAATGCCTCGAACATGATCGCGAAGTGGTACCAGAAGGCGGCGAGGCGACCGCCCCCGAATGCGCCTGAAAGGATGTTGGACATGCCGACAGCGAGCGTCGGTGCACCTCCGGTGCGGGCTACCAGCGTCGATTCGCCGACGGCCCGGGCCGCGGATTCGAGGGCGTCCGGGGTGATGGTGAAACCGAGGTTGGTGACCGCGGACGCAGCCGACGCCGCGGTCTTGCCGACGACCCCACCGGGCGCATTCATGGCGTAGTAGAGGCCCGGGCTGAGCACCGCCGCCGCGATCAGCGCCATCAGTGCGACAAGGGACTCGGTCAGCATCGCCCCATAACCGATGAGCCGGACCTGGGACTCCTTCTGGATCATCTTCGGCGTGGTGCCGGACGCGATGAGGGAGTGGAATCCGGACAGGGCACCGCAGGCGATGGTGATGAAGAGGAACGGGAACAGGCTGCCGGCGAACACCGGCCCGTTTCCCCTGATCGCGAAAGTACTGATTGCGTCCGCCTGAAGTACCGGAAATTCGACGAGAACGCCGATGGCGAGCAGCCCGATGGTGCCGACCTTCATAAAGGTCGAGAGGTAGTCGCGGGGCGCGAGCAGGAGCCACACCGGCAGCACCGAGGCGACAAAGCCGTAGCCGACGAGGCAGGCGACCAGTGCCTTCGGGCTGAGTGTAAAGGCGGAGGCGAGGGCGGAGTCCTGGATCCAGCGGCCGCCGACAAGGGCCGCGAACAGTCCGGCGACACCGACGGCGGTGGCCTCAGCGACCCGGCCGGGTCGCAGCACCCGCAGGTAGATGCCCATGAACAGGGCGATCGGGATCGTCATTGCGATCGAGAAGGTGCCCCATGCAGAGGCGGCGAGCGCGTTCACCACGACAAGCGCCAGCACCGCCAGCAAAATGATCATTATGGCGAAGACAGCCACCAGTGCCGCTGTCCCGCCCACCGGGCCGATCTCGTCGCGCGCCATCTGGCCCAGGCTCTTGCCGTCCCGCCGCATGGAGAAGAACAACGTCACCATGTCCTGCACGGCACCGGCGAAAATAACACCGGCGATGATCCAGATCGTCCCGGGCAGATACCCCATCTGTACGGCGAGCACCGGGCCGACGAGCGGACCGGCCCCGGCGATGGCAGCGAAGTGGTGGCCAAACAGGACCCGCCGGTCGGTCGGCTGGTAGTCGACGCCGTTGTCGAGGCGTTCGGCCGGCGTCGCCCGGCTGTCATCCACCCGCAGCACCCGGTTTGCGATGAACCGGGCGTAGAAGCGGTAGGCGATGGCGAAGGATCCCAGGCCGGCGAGCAGGATCCACGCCGCAGAGATCGACTCGTGGCGGGACATCGCGAGCACAGCCCAGCTGATCGCGCCGGCCGCCGACACCGTGGTCCAGATGGCTATCGAACGGAGCCGGCCGGTCCTCCGGCCAAGGCCAGGCCCACGACCGCCGCCAGGCGGAAGGCCGGTTCCGGCAGTATCGAGACGGGTAGTCATACGAGGCGTCCTTTGGCGAGAGCGGCCCGGCCGAGCAGGTCAGCGAGCCCGACATCGGGCGGCAGGTCGGTGCTGAAGCGCCGGAAGCCGAGCCGCGAGCGGCAGTCGACTGTGACATCGCGGCCCAGGAGGAACGGATAGGCAAGTGGATGGGCTACGGCGCTGCCACCGGGATCCGCGTCCACCGGGCGGAAACCCCGGTGCCGCGGCACGAGCGCCCGCGGCGCGGTGCGCAGCCACAGTTGACCGGTGCAGGCGCAGCACAGCCCCAGCGGGGCCCAGTCAAAAACGACTACCTCGCCCTCGCGGAGCGCCGCGCGGGCCCGGTCGGTGAACCGGATCATCGCAGGCCTTCCGGCGCCGTTCCCCGACTGTGCAGCCGCCAAGCGGCGGCGGTCAGCAGCGCGCTTAAGGGCACCCAGGCAAGCTGATACCAGTAAAAGAACGGCACCCCGGCCAGCCGTGGCTCATCCTGCGCATAAAGCGGGACCGCCAGCAGGGCTGCGAACGGTGTCCCGAGGCACGCGACCGCGGCGGTTCGCCGCCGACGTGCCGCCGCGCGGGCCGGACGACCGGCGGCCGGCCGGCCTGCGGAGTTCGCCGGGGCACCCCGCTGGGTGTCCCGGCCCTGCTCATCGTGCCACATCCTGATCTCCCTGCATTTTGATCTTCCTGGTGGTAAGCCACCGCCTGGCCCAGGTACCCAGGCCGGGTGGTCACGCAGGCCGCGATGGTGTCACCGGGAGAGTTGCTCGCCGCGCCTCCGCGGTTTACGACTTGGTGAGCTAGAGGTTTACGGCTTGTTTCGGGATGATACGGGAAGCCGCGTGTAACGGAGGGTGTTCGGATGGCCGACGGGACGACCGTGGCGGGATTCACCGTCGTGATAGCAGGCACTTCGTTACTATCGGTAAGGACGCGCGCGTTCTATCGGCGGGACGAGCTCCCCTCGCCGGAAGGGTGGGCGCTCGCAGGGCGCCCGTTCGGTGGCGTTCTGACCTGGTTCCTGCTCGGCGGTGCGATCTACACCGCATATACCTTCGCCGCGGTGCCCGGCCTCGTCTACGGGGTGGGCGCTCTCGGCTTCTTCGCGCTGCCCTATACGATCATCGTCTATCCGCTAGCCTTCGTGCTCCTCCCACGTCTGGCGGAGACGGCTCGGCGCCACGGCTACGTCACGGTGGGCGACTAGGTGCGGGAACGCCACCGGTCGCCGCTGCTCGCGCTCGCCGTGGCGCTGACCGGAATCGTGGCCACCACGCCGTACATCGCGCTGCAGTTGGTCGGCGTCCGCGCGGTGCTCGTTGCCGGCGGCCTCATCCCGCCTGGGCTGCCCGGCGACCTGGTGCTGGCCTCGGTGTTCGGGGGGCTCGCCGTCGCGACCTATCACAGCGGCATCCGCGCTCCGGCACTCGTCTCGGTCGCCAAAGGAATTCTGATCTTCCTGGCGGTCTTCGCCGTGGTCGGACTCGTCCTAGCCAGGCTCGGCGGAACATGGCCGCGGACGGCTTGCCGGATCCGTCACTCACGCTGGAGCCGTCGACGTTCGCCGCGTTCGCGAGCCTCGTGCTCGGCTCGGCGATGGCCCTGCTGGTGTACCCACACGTGCTCACCGCCGCCTTCGCGGCGAAGAACCCCGACGTCCTGCGCCGCTCGGCGGTCACCCTGCCGGCCTGGACGGGCCTGCTCGGACTCTTCGGGCTGCTCGGCGTTGCCGCCTTGGCCGCGGGGGTACGCGCACCCCGCGGGCAGGCCGAAGCAGCTGTCCCGCTGCTCGTCCAGCAGCTGGCCCCGCCGGTTGCCACCGGCGTCGTCTTCGGCGCGCTCGTTGTCGCGGCGCTCGTCCCCGCGGCGGTGATGTCGGTGGCGGTCGCTATGCTCTTCGTCTGCAACGTATACGTCGAGTATTTTCACCCCACGGCCACCCCCAAGCATCAGGTCCGGGTGGCCCGCGGTGTCTCGCTGGTGACAAAGATCGGGGCATTCGCCTTCGTGCTCGGTCTGCACGACCAGGATGCCATCGATCTGCAGCTGCTGGGCGGGGTCTGGATACTCCAGACCTTCCCGGCGGTCGGGATCGGCCTGTTCTCCACCTGGCTGCATCGCGGTGCGCTGCTCGCCGGATGGGCGGTAGGAATGGCGGCGGGAACCTGCCTGGTAACCTTCGGCGAATTCTCCGCGGTGGTGAACCTGCACCTGTTCGGGGCGTCCGTGCCGCTGTACACGGCGCTCCTCGCGCTCGGGCTGAATCTGGCGGTCGCCACCGCGCTCACCCCGGTCCTTCACCGCGTCGGCGTGGCCCGAAGCAGCCGGATATCCCAGGTGGACCGACTCCCCCGGCCGGACGCGCCGGGATGGCGGTGAGCGGCGGTGCAGGGCATCCTCAAAGATCCAGCAGTCGTCACTGCCGGCGACGCCGCTACTCTGCTGCCTGCCGGGGAGATCCAGGTGAATCTTCACGATCTTGATCGGGAGACCGCCCTCACACGACTCTTCAATACCCACTACGTCTCATTGGTACGACTGGCCGCCCTCCTCGGCGCGGACGACCCGGAGGATATCGCCGCGCAGGCGTTCTACGAGCTCTACCGGCGCTGGCGAAAACTGCGGGACTCGACCGCCACCCTGCCGTATATACGTAGCATAGTCTGCAATCTCACCCGAATGCGACTACGCCATCTCCAGGTCGTCCGAAAACATCTGGAATGGCCATCAGGCCAGATAGAATCGGCGGAGACGCAAGCGCTGCTGCGACACGAACAGCGAGCTGTAGTCGTCGCGTTACAGCGGCTTTCGCCGCGCCAGCGGGAGGCCCTGGTACTGCGGCACTGGCTCGGCCTGAAGGAATCCGAGATAGCCGCGGTCATGGGGATTTCCTGCGGCGCAGTGAAATCCCATGCGGCCCGGGGAATGGCGGCGCTGTCCCGCGCGATGGAGTCCCAGACATGACGTATCACACCGGGCCGCTCAACGACACCGAACGACGGCTGCGCGACGCCCTGGACGCTCTCGCCGACGGCGTGCCCGTGTCGCCCGACGCCTACCGGCGGGCGCGGGCCACCTGGCGCCGCCGCGAGCGCCGCAGGCGGCTCATCCTCGCCGTCGTCATCGCGGTGGTCTTCACCTTCGCGAACCTGGTCGGCCTGTGGGCGCTCAACCACTGACCGGTGTGGACTTCGCCCGATCGCAGGCTGTGACACACCCGCGTCGCTCCACCTTATGAATCCTCGCAAGCACGCTTACGCCACACCTCTCCCCTTGACGTGCGCTACTGTGGTGCTCACGGTGTTAAGTGAACAATAGCTAGCCCATGGAGCGATGATGGGCGGTCGGGTGATGGTGGCGGGCGTCGGCATGGTGCCGTTCGCGACGCCGAGCAGGAGCGACAGCTACGACGTGCTGGTCGAGGGGGCGGTCAGGGCGGCGTTGGCCGATGCTGGGATCGACCTGGCTGCGGTCCAGCAGGCGTACGCCGGCTATATGTACGGCGACTCGACGAGCGGGCAGAAGGCGCTGTACCGGGTGGGGATGACCGGGGCGCCGGTGGTGAACGTGAACAACAACTGCTCGAGTGGGTCGTCGGCGCTGTTCCTGGCGCGGCAGGCGGTGGCTTCCGGGGCGGCGGACCGCGTGCTGGCGTTCGGGTTCGAGCAGATGCGGCGCGGCGCGCTGACGATGCAGTGGGACGACCGGCCCAACGCCTTCGGGCGGTTCGACGACGTGGTCACCAAGGTGCAGGGCGAGGTCGAGGGGGTGCCGTTCGCACCGCGGTACTTCGCCGGTGCGGGCGCGGCCTACTGCGAGAAGTACGGGATGGACCCGGCGGTATTCGCGCGGATCTCGGTGAAGTCGCGCCGGCACGCGGCCAACAACCCGTATGCGGTGTTCACTGATCCGGTGACCGTGGCGGAGGTTCTTGCCTCGCCGCGGATCCTCGGTTGGCTGACCCGGTTGCAGTGCTGCCCGCCCACCTGTGGCGCGGCCGCCGCGGTGGTCGTTTCCGAGGATTTCGCGCGCGCCCACGGGCTGCGCGCCGATGTGGCGATCATCGCGCAGGCGATGACCACGGATACCCCGTCCTCGTTCGACGGGGACCTGATGCGCCTGGTCGGTTACGACATGACCGCGGCCGCCGCGCGGCAGGTGTACGAGGTGGCCGGGGTGGACCCGCTCGACGTGCGCGTGGTGGAGCTGCACGACTGCTTCACCAGCAATGAGCTGATGTCCTACGAGGCGCTGGGGCTGACCCCGGAGGGCACGGCAGAGAAGTTCATCGTCGACGGCGACAACACCTACGGCGGCCGGGTGGTGACTAATCCGTCGGGTGGGCTGCTGTCCAAGGGGCACCCGCTGGGCGCGACCGGGTTGGCGCAGTGCGCGGAGCTGGTGTGGCAGTTGCGCGGCGAGGCCGACAAGCGCCAGGTCGAGGACGTGACCGTGGCGCTGCAGCATAACATCGGCCTCGGCGGCGCCGCCGTGGTCGCCCTCTACGAGAAGGTAGGCTGATTCGCACCTCGGAGACCGAGGGGGTCGTACCGAGGGGGTTGTCCTGCCGGACCGCACGCTTGCGCCGCCGCGCGGCACCCGCCCGCGTAACCGGCGAGCGCTGATCCTCGGCGCTGCCTCGGACCTGTTCGCCCGCCGCGGCTACGACCAGATCGGCATGACCGATCTCGCCGAGGCCGTGGCGGTCGGCCCGTCCGCGCTATACCGGCACTTCTCCGGTAAACAGGACCTGCTCCGCGAGGTCATCTCTGCAGGCCTGGCCCCGCTGCGGCGCCTGCTCGATGATCTCGATCTCGCGGACCGTGCCGGCCGCACCGACCGCGCCACGGCGTCGGCCCGGCTCGCCGCCCGCTGCCTCGACGAACGCCACATCGGCGTGCTCTGGCAGCGCGAAGCCCGCCATCTGACCCCTGACGACCATGCTCTGCTGCGCGCCGAGGTCCGCGAGATCGGACGCCGCCTCACCGACCGGGTGCGCGCCGCCCGCCCCGAGCTCGACCCCCCCACCGCGGACCTGCTCACCTGGGCGATGCTGGCCGTGCTGATAAGCCCGTCCTTCCACCACCTGGACCTGCCCCGGCCCGCCTACGACGACCTGCTCGCCGAGCTCACCGACCTCGTGCTGGACACCCCGCTGCCCGGCATCCGCACCGCATCGCCGCCGCGACCAGCCGGACCACCACCAGCCGGACTGCCGCTGCGGCCGGCCTCCCGCCGCGAGGCGCTGCTCACCCAGGCGGTGCGGATGTTCGCCACCCACGGCTACGCCGGCGTCGGCATCGAGGACATCGGCAACGCCGTCGGCATCACCGGCCCCAGCGTCTACCACCACTTCCCGAGCAAGCTGGACATGCTGCGCACCGCGTTCCAGCGCAGCACGGCCGCCCTGTTGATGGACGTCAGCGCGATCTATCGGGCTTCGAACGACGCCGCCGACGCCCTGCGCCGGCTGCTCGGCTCCTACCTCCGGTTCACCCAGGCCCACCACGACCTGATCGGGCTACTGATCACCGAGGTCGAGCACCTGCCGGAGGACGAATGCCACGTCGCCCGCCGGGCCCAGCACGACTACCTCACCGAATGGGTTCACCTGCTCCGGCTCGTGCACCCCGAGCTCGACCCCACCGCCGCCCGGATCCGGGTGCACGCCGCGGTCTCCGTCGCCAACGACACGGCCCGCACCCCGCACCTGCGGCACAACCCGGGCCTGCCGGCCGCGGTCGAGTTGATCTGCGGCCGGCTGCTCGGGCTCTGACCTGGCGCTTCCCCGGACCGCGCGCGACCGCGCCGGTGGCGCCGGTGGGTTCGATCAGGCCGAACGAGGCGCGTCCGCGGACGGGTGCCGCACCGCCCGCGCCAAGCCCGAGTCCGCGACCAGCCGGGTAACGGTCAGCGTGACGGTGTAGGTGGCGGTGGCGAGGGCAAGGATGGCGAAGCTCGGGGGGATCCGCGGGGCGAGGTAGCTGGTGGTCAGTCCGGCCCAGGTCACCGCGACCGCGACCGCGGTGGAGATCATCATTCCATGGTAAGGGCGGGCGGTGAGCCGGTGGGCGGTGCCGGCGGGTGCGGCGAACAGGCCGAGGAGCAGCAGGGCACCGACGGCCTGGGTGGCCTCGGCGGCGGTCGCCCCGACAAGGCCGAGGAAACCGACGCCAAGGAGGCGGACGGGGACACCTCGGGCGGCCGCGACCGCGCCGTCCAGGCTGGCGAACAGCAGGGGGCGCCCGATCGCGATGGTGGCGAGGCAGAGGAAGGCGGCGAGTATGGCAGCCTCCCAGGCGTGGGAGGCGTCCAGGCCGAAGATCGAGCCGAACAGGACGGTGACGCCGGCGGTGCCGTTGCCGGTGTTGCGGTGGGTGGTGTAAAGGGTAAGGAAGAGCACCCCGAGGCCGAGGACCCAGGCGAACACGCTGCCGATGACGACGTCGTCGGCGTGGCCGCGGGGGCCGAGAGCGCCGAGGGCGCCGAGGGCGCACCCGACGGTGACGGTGGCGGCGAACAGGCCGACGCGGGCATCGATCCCGGTGGCCAGGGCGGCGAGTGCGCCGGTGAACGCCACATGGGACAACGCGTCGGCGGTGAAGACCTGGGCGCGCAGGACGAGGAAGTAGCCGACGAGTCCGGCCGCCATAGCAATCCCCGTTCCGGCGATGAACGCATGCTGCATGAACGGGTACTCGAACATCGCGGTCAGTCCGGTGTCCGCCGTGGCTGCGGTCATGCTGCTGCTCCGGTCGTCCGGGGGACGCGGGCGGCCCGGCCGAGCAGGTCGCGCGCGCCGACGGCGAGACGGGCGAGGAGGTACAGGCCGAAGGAGAAGCTGGTGATGAAAAAGCCGAACGGATAGGGCGAGTAGTAGGCCACGGTCAGCCCGGCCCAGGTGACCAGCAGGCCTAGCAGCACGGTGAGCGTGAGGCTGAGGGCCGGTCGGGTGGTGAGGACCTGTGCGGTCGCGGCCGGGATGACCAGCAGGGTGAAGACGAGGAGGGTTCCGGTGATCTGGCTGACCTCCGCGGCGGTGCTCCCGAGCAGGATCAGGAAAACCACCGACAGACCCCGCACCGGCACTCCGGCGGCGGCGGCCACAGCTGGATCGAGCGAGGCGAACAGCAGTGGCCGCCCGATGAGCGCCAGCACTGCCAGGACCGCCACGGCGACGGCGGTCAGCGTGAGGACCATGTCGTCGGTGATTCCCAGGAAGCTGCCGAACAGCAGCGTGTTGACCCCGCCGAAGAATCCCTTGTACAGGCTGACGAACAGGAATCCGCAGGCCAGCGCGAACGCCTGGACGGTACCGATGATGGCCGACTCCGCGGCCCGCCCGGCTGCCCCACCCAGCCCGGGGACAGCAGCGATGATCAGCGCCGCGGTAAGGCAGAAGGCGAAGTAGCCGTAGGTCGCGCCCAGGCCGAGCCAGATCGCCCCGGCCGCGCCCGGGAAACCGGCCACGGCGAGGGTGTGGCCGGCGAAGGCCTGGCGGCGTAGGACCATGAACCATCCAGTTGCCCCGGCGGTCAGCGCGACGATGGTTCCGGCCCGGAACGCGTTCACCATGAACGGGTAGGCGAACATCTGCCGGACGTCGCGGACCAGGTTCCACGACAGGCCCGCGTCGGTCGCGACCACCGCCGCAGTGATCACAGGTGGCCGGTCCCGTTATGACGGTCGGTGTGTACAGCGGGCGGCTCGGGCTGGCCGACGACGACGAGGCGCCCGTCGGAGGTGGTCAGCACCTCGATGGGGGCCTGGTAGAGCCGGCTTAACGTCGCACTGGTGATGACCTCGGCGGGAGAGCCCGAGACCGCACCGCCGGCGGCGAGGTAGATGACCCGGTCGAGGCTGGGCAGGATCGGGTTGACGTCGTGGGCGACCATCAGCACGGTCACCCCCGCCGTCTGGCAGATAGTGCGGATGAGGGCCGCGACCGCGGCGGCGTTGGGCGGGTCCAGGCTGTCCAACGGTTCGTCGAGGAGCAACAGCCGGGGCCGGCGGGCGAGCGCCTGGGCGATCAGAAGCCGCTGCTGCTCCCCACCGGACAGCCGGCCGATCGGCTGGTGGGCGTAGCCGGTGGCGCCGACCTGCTCGACGAGTTCGGCGACGCGCCGCCGCGCTGTCCGGGCGCGATCTCTGCCGGGCAGCGGCAGACCCCACCGGTGGCCGTCGAGACCGAGGCGGACGATGTCAAGCCCCCGGATCCGTACCGACGGGTCGAAGCTCCGTCGCTGCGGCAGATAGCCGACCTCGGCGCGGGCCCGCCCGGGATGCCGGCCCAGCACCACCACCCGCCCCGCGGCCAGCGGCAGCAGGCCAAGGGCCGCCTTGAGCAGGGTGGACTTACCGACGCCGTTGGGACCGAGGATCGCGACGAACTCCCCCGCGCCGGCCTCGACGCTCACCCCGCTCCATACCATCCGCCTGCCGAGACGAACCGCCGCACCCTCGAACATCACCGCCGATACGGCCGGCCGGTCGCTGCCGGCCGGCGCCACCGCCTCGTCAACCTCGGCGCTCGAGCCGCCGGATCGAGGGTACGCCACCGTCGCCATCCTCGTTACCTTCCGCTTACGTGCCGGTTGCCACTTACTTACCGGTTGCCTGCGCCAGCGACCCGCGCAGGGCTTCCAACTGGGCGACCTGCCACTCCTGGAACGATGCTCCGGCCGGGACGAGCGTCTCGGTGATGGTGGTCACCGGGATGTGGGCCGCCTTCGCCTCCTCAACCTGCCGTTGCACGTCCGGGGTGGCGTTCTGGCTGTTGTAGACGTAGACTTTGATCTCCCCGGTCTTGATCTGACTGTCGATGGTGCTCTTGTCCGCGGCAGTCGGGTCGGTGCCCTCCGAGATCGCGCGCAGGAAGGCCGGCGGGGTCAGCAGGTTCAGCCCGAGCGCCGGGGACAGCATCTCGAAGATGCTCTCCGAGGCCCCGACCGGCGTCCCGGCGTACTTCTTCTTGATCGTTGCGATGAGGTCGGTGTACGGCTTGAGGGTCGTGGCGGTGAAGGATGCCCGCTGCTGATCGAAGTAGCCCGCGCCAGCGGGGTCGATCTTCTTGTAGTCGGCGGTGACCTGGTCGATCACCTTCGCGACGTCATCCGGGTTGTACCAGCGATGCGGGTTGTCGCCGTCATTCGCGCCGACCAGGTCGCCGACGGTCAGCGTCACCCGCCCGGCCGCCGGGTTGGCCGCCGCCAGCTTGCCCGCCCACGGGTCGTAGCCGACGCCGTTGTCGATGAACAGCCGC
This sequence comes from Frankia sp. CgJB1, assembly GCF_977947065.1. Classification (NCBI taxonomy): domain Bacteria; kingdom Bacillati; phylum Actinomycetota; class Actinomycetes; order Frankiales; family Frankiaceae; genus Frankia; species Frankia sp. CgJB1. The sequence goes on along the minus strand of NZ_CDWTNB010000103.1, from coordinate 2,214 downwards.
GCACCGGCGATCGCCCGGCCGTCGGCGGGGGTCGGCTCATAGTCGTGCGGGTCGGCGTCGGGATTGTCGATGATGCTGGTGACCGCCACCCGATCGCCCCCCAGCTGGGCGGCGATGCTGCCCCAGAAGTTCTCGGCCGCCACCACAGCGATCTTCCCGCTGCCGGTGGCGCCGGTCCCGGTGTCCTCCGACGAGGACGTCCCACACGCGGCCACGACCATCGCCACGCCGGCGGCCACTACCCCCAGGCCGCGCGGCATCCGCCCGGGCTGCACCCGCCAGCGCCGCACCGTGACCAGCCGTGCACCATCCACCACGATCTCCCTGCTTGTCACCCGACCGGACCTGCTAGCAGTACCGGGATTCATTTTCGCAAAGGTAGCGGCTAATGGAAACCGTTACAAGTTCGAGTTCGAGCGGTCGGCGATGACGCGGGGCGGGCCGCCCATCCGCCCATCCGCCTGCATGATCGACCAGATGCTTTGCCGGGTCGGACGCCCTGCGCCGTCCACCGGGGGCGCGCACCGGGCGTGCACCGGGTGTACGGAGGCGGGACGCGCCGCATCGCACGGCAGATCCGGCGGGGTGTCGGGGTGCGCCGCCGCGGCGCAATCGATCTGCACACGGAGTATCACTGTCGGTATTGACAACGGTTGTTGTATCCAAGACAGTGGTGATCGTTGTCGCTGCCACCAGCCCAGGAGGTATCCATGTCCCTGACGGTGTCGCCCGACCTGTTGGAGCAGGCCGAACAAGGTCACGTCGACGAGGCCGACTTCCTCGCCTGTATCCGCACTTCCCTGCCCTACGCCTACGGACTGGTCGAGCGGCTCGCCGGCGAGCTGCCCACCGCAGCCCGCGACTTCGCCGACAACCAGACCCCGCCCACGGACGACGCCGAGCAGGGACAGCTGTTGCGGGCGATGGCCAGCACCTCGATACGCGCGGCCCTGGAACGGCACTTCGGCGTGGCGCTAGCCTTCCAGAACTGCCATCGGCTGGCCGCTTTCCGCCCCCAGGCCACGGGCGGCGAGCAGTACCGCCGCTTCATCTCCCCGGAGAGCCAGGTCCTCAACCAGCAACCGGAGTTCGTCAACTGCTAGCCTGGGCTCCCGGGATATTTTGATCTCGATGGCCCGGCGGGCCGGTGTTGTCCATTTTGTATCTGATTTGTCCTGGACGTTCATCCACCGGCCCGCCTGGCCCTCTGATCAGAATCGGGTACCACCCGCAACATGGCGTCGATCGTGGGGAGCGTCGAGGCAGACGGACCTCCTACCTCGCGTTCATCGACGCCACCAACACCAAAGCGTCGATCGCGCAACGGGACAGGGCGCTGTGGCGTGTTACCGCTACCGCGTTGGGATGCTCAGGATGACGTCGCGGCCCACGCTGCTCACGGTCGGATGCGCGGGCGGTGCTGGCCTGTGCCCACACAGCCCGAGGTAGTAGGTCACCACACCCTCGAAGTCGCCGCCCCGCTTCACGTCGATGACATTCGTTGTCCGGCCGAGAGGGAAGAGGTTCCTCGGAGCGGTGGGTTGACCTTCGAGGTTGTGTGCGGCGGCGTTGTGGAGGGTGACCTTCACGAAGGATCGTCCCAGCACAAAGACCCGGTTACCGGATCCGTCCTGGATCAGCCCCGATCTCGGCACGTACTCGGCTCTGACATCTTTCGGCGCCGACGGCCGGAAGGTGAAGGTGACGATGTCCACCCGGGCGCTGGCCGCGTGGGCGAAGCGGATGTGCATGAGCACAGGTGTGACCGGTGGAGCCGCCGCCCGAGAAACCCCCATCTCGCTGAAGACCAAGCTGAGGGTGAGGAGCAGGACGGCGCTCGTGACTGTGGCGATCCTTCTCATTTCTGGTTCCTTCTTCTTCGCTGCTTGAGGGGCGCCGAAAGGCGTCCAACCTGATGCGTGTAGCCGAGCGTCTTGTGGTGGTGCCCGGGCCGGGCCAGGCACCGCACGCAGAGCGTGTGCGCCGCTCGCCCGGACCGTTTCCGGGTAGCTGGCGCACGGCAATCGGTATGAGTCAGGGCCCTGCCACGGAGGGAGACACAGATCACCGTTATGAGCCTCGGTGAAGGCGTTGGTCCTTACTCCGTGCATGAGGCCACCCCCTCGGGGGTTCCGCTCGCGGCCTACAGGTTCCGCCCTGCCCTGAGGGGCGTCAACTCGGCGAACCGGAGGAATCCGGGCCGGTGGCCGGTGG
>NZ_CDWTNB010000102.1:10978-14418 GCF_977947065.1 Frankia sp. CgJB1 | reverse complement strand
CGGGGCCGGCGTTGCGCCGCGCGCGCCGCCGGCTGCGCCGGGACCTCGACCGCATTGGCGCGGAGCTGGCGAGCCTCGTGGACGAACGGCACCGGTTCGACGATCGGATGCGGCCGGTCGCCGGGCGGGTGGGCTCGAACGGGCCCCGACCCTCGAACGGGCCCCGACCGGGGGAGCGGGGCCTGCTGGGGGACGATGCCGTGCCGGAAAGGGAACTGCTCGCCGCGCGGCGTGCTCTCGACATCCGGGCGGACGAGCTTCGCCGGCGGGCGGATCGACTGCGCGGTGAGGTCGGCGCCGTCCTGGCTCAGAGGAATCATTCGCGATAGTCAGTCGACCGGGACCGGTCCGCGGTCGTGCACCGGGGCGAACCCCTGCCGGCGCGCCGCCGTGCCGCGACCGGCCCACGAGACGTGGCCACGTGTGCGGCCACCGGGAACTGGCTGTTCTGGACGCTGCGGCGGCAACGCTGATGTCGGGCTGAACGGGACGGGGAGGTGACGTGGCGAACCTGCGCGACTCGCCAGCCGCACCCGCGGCGGGTCAGCCGAAGGCGACCATCTCGCGTAGCCACTCGCTCAGCTTGGCGATTTCGGTGGCCGACGCGGTGCCCAGCGGTGTGGACCGGGTGAACCGTTGGGTGGATACCGCCGTGATCTCCTCGGTGCGTGCCCAGCTCGGCCGGTCCAGGCCGGACTCGGGCGAGTCGATGCGCACGTGATGGTCCAGGCCCCGGTCACGCGCGGTCAGGGGCACCACGAGGGCCATGTCGATCGGGAACCGGCAGTGCGTCGCCGAGCCGACCACCACGGCCGGGCGCGGGCCGCCCTGCTCCTGCCCGATCGGCTGACCGAAGTCCACCAGCCACACCTGCCAGGGCGCGAGCCTCAGCGCCCGGCTCACCGGTGGTACTCCGGGTACTCCTCACGTGCATCCGGCAGGCCGTCGCCGGCCGCGTCGTCGGTCAGCCGCGCCTCGGCCTGGTAGCTGGCCCACTCCTCGGGGTTGGCGCGCAGTTCCTCGTACCGCCGCATGATGCGGTTGATCTTGTGTTCCTTGACCAGGCGCCGGACCGCCTCGCCCAGCGGCACGCCCTGGAAGTCCCGCTCGGCGATCTCCGCTAGTTCGTCGCGTAGCCCGCTGTCCAGCTGCATAGATGTCGTAGCCATACACTCCAGTGTGGCACCTGCTATAGGTCGAGTTACGACAGTAGGTCGACCTACGACAGCGCGGCTTGTCCTCGAGTGCGGTGCTGTGGGACGCCCACATCGCCCATGTCGCCCATGCTCGGCGCGATGGTGCCTACGGGGCGTGATGCCCGGCCGCAGGTCCCCAGCCGCACCGGCCTGATCGGGCACGGTTCAGATTGCCGTTCCCCGCGCCAGACATACGCTCGGACGAACGTTTCGGACGAACGATGCGCACCCGGCCGGGGCGTGCACCTGCTCTGACCATCCACGTCCCCTGACCATCGGACCGGCTTCGGACGGAACGACGTATCGAGCGCCTGCCCCGGGGAGGGCCGGGGCCGCCGGCCGGACCACGCGGCACAGGGAAACGGTGGTCCGATCGGAACACGTCACCGGATGCGGTTTTCGTATACATCATGACACGCACAGCAAACACTACCCTTACGTTAGGGTTGAATGGTGCCGGTGCGTGACGAGCGCCCGCGAGGCGGGCGGCCGAGCAGCGTCCCCGGCACCGGATGTCCGGCGGGAAAGGAACGTCCGGAGGAAAGGGACCACACCGCATGACCGATCAGCACCCACCGTTCGCCGTGTCTCCCCGCCGGGTCCCCCACCAGCGAAGCCCCACAGCGGAGCCGATACCCGTGCTCACACCCACACCCACACCCAGGGCCGGCACGCTGGCCGCGGCCTTCGATCCTCACCGCAACAACCTCAACGCGCTGCGCCTCATCCTGGCCGGCGCGGTGCTCGTGTCCCACTCATGGCTGTTCGTCCGGGGAGAACCGGACCCGTTGACACGTCTGCCCGGCGCCCCCGACCTCGGCACATTTGCCGTGGACGGCTTCTTCCTCCTCAGCGGCTTCCTGATCACCCGTAGCCACCTGCGGGCACCATCCACCGCCCGTTTCCTCTGGCACCGGTTCCTGCGGGTCGTGCCTGCCTTCTGGGTCTGTCTCGCGCTGACCGCCGTCGCGATCGGTCCACTGCTGTGGCGCCTGAACCGGGGCCCCGGCTGTCGACGAGGTCACCCAGAAGCCGGCGCAGAGTGGCACCGTCCATCCGGACAGGTAGTGCGGGGGCGTCCACGACGACCAGGCAGCCGGTGTGGGTGGTGTGCAGCACGGTCTGGACATCGGCGAGAGCCGCGGTGAAATCGCTGGCGTTGATGTCGGTGTGCGCGGCGGTCGTCGCGGTGACCATGCTCTCAAGGAGGCGCTCGAGCTGGCGGGTGCTGTCGATCGCTGTGTCGAGCCGGCCGGCCAGCGTGCCGCCCTCCGCCTCTCCGCTGCGGGCATCGGTCAGGACAGCGCGGATACCCGCAAGCGGGGCACGGAACTCGTGGGCGACGGTGTCGACCAGATCGCGGCGCAGCCGGTCGGTCTCTTCCAGCCGCGCGGTCAGGCTTGCCTGTTCGTGGACGTGCGTGCGGTAGTCCTCATCGGTGCCCCGGCGGATGACGGTCTCCGGCCGCCGGGACAACCACGGCCGCCGACGCCAGGCTGATGCCCCACTGACGGGTGTCTCCGCGTCGGGGGAGGGCGTGGCCGGTGCCGGGGACGGGCCGGGGGTTGAGGGGGGAGCGGCGGCCTGTTCCTCGAGGAGGGCGACAGCGGGCGGTGAGGTGGGCTTCCCGCCGGCGCAGATGCTCGACCAGCCGCTCGGCTTCGACCGCCCGATCCTCGGTAACCGTGAGGAGCGTTGCCGTCTCGACCCAGCGAGCCTCGGCTTCCCGTTCACGCTCCTCGGCTTGGGCGACGCTGGCCGCCGCGGCGAGAGCGCGAGCCTCGGTCGCGTCGGCGTCGGCTGCGTCGGCGCTGGCGAGCGCGGCGGCGGCGGTGGCCAGCGCGGCGTCGCGGTCCTCTTCGGCCTGCTGACACCGGGCGCCGAGCTCGATCAGGCGGGCGCGTAGGTCGCCGCGTACCCGGTCGGCTTCCTCCACCCGCTGGTCCGCAGCCTCGGCTCGCTCGCCGTCCTGTCGGGCCCGCTCCAGGGCGGCGGCGAGCTGGCGTTCCACCTCCTCCAGGTCCGCTCGGGGAACGTGGGCCGCTCGTGTGGCCCGTGTGGGGGCCACCGAAACCTCGGCTGTCGCAACCAGCGGGTCGGCCGCGGCTGCCGGCACCATCGCGATCGGCGAGGTGGTGGTCGCCGGCATGCCGGCGACGGGGATCGCCAACAGCCAGGCGACCGCGGGCCAGTCCCGGTCCGCGGTCGCGGCCTCGGCGGCCTCCAACGCGCGGCTCGCCTCCT
>NZ_CDWTNB010000102.1:0-10553 GCF_977947065.1 Frankia sp. CgJB1 | reverse complement strand
GCGCGGTCCGCCCGGCCCGTGACCCTTCGCACCACCGCTTGAACAGGCAGAAAGCCGTAAGCGTCGCGGATTCCCGGTCGGGCTCCGGAAGCTTGTTCAGATAGCAGACGATCTGGTCCCAGTCGAGTTTCGTTTTCCCTGTGAACCGCCCCTCGATCTTCTTTTTCTCGGCGTCGTGACCGGGGTCGCTCACCGGCAGCGAACAGCAGGACTTCCACGGCACCTGGTAGAGGGCGTGCAGGAGGTGGAAGAACAGCAGAAGACACCGGTGGTCGCGGGAGACTCCGTTGTCGATGACAGGCCAGCGACCGCCCTGATCCTTCGGGTTCCCGGTCACCGCGGCCCTATTTTTCCTGGTGGGCAGGAGATCCAGCGCTCACTGTCGCTATTCCACCGGGTAGCGACAGTACCGGTGGACGGTTGCGACACCATCTGGAGAAAGACCGTCGCCGGTGGTGGTGCGGGGTTGCGACGCACATTGCTGTGTACTCCCGAATGTCTCTATTGACATGCGAAGTTACGGCACTTGTCGGGGGATCAGGGCAGACGATAAAACATCCCCAAAATTAACTAGCCATACACCCGATAACATCTGTTGTTGCTGTGTCGACTTCCGGGGTGCACCGCCAGGTCAGGGCCCCGGAAAGTCGCCGGAAAGTCGGCCGACGACCGGCGTGTCGCCAGGCAGGGTCGGGAGCCACCCGCACGGACGACCCGCAGTGGTCCGAGGTCGTCGTGAGGAGTTCGGCCTCGGCCCACCGCCGGGCGTCGGCAGGCGGGCAGCCCCGACGAGGCCGCCGAGCTCCTCCGCAGCGAGGGCATCGAGGTACTCACCGACCAGGCCGGCAAGTACTACGCCCACCCACGCCACTGCATCGACGCCGACGAACTCACCCGCCGCATGAGCCAGGCCGCGGGATAGATTGGGTCGGCAGCCATATCCGTCCCGCCAGTGGCGGCGCCGGGCCGTACTGGACCCGACCGGCATGCTTTTCTCGTCACCGCTGGCTGAGCGGGTAGTGGCCGTCTACACCGACGCCTACTTCGCCCAGCGCCTTTCCCAAACCGAGCACACCGCGGCGTTCGCGAGCGACCATCCGGGCCGCGTCGTTCCGGTGGTCGTGGCTGACTGCTCGATCCCTGAGCTGTACGCGCCGCCGACCCGGATCGAGCTGCTCGGGTTGGAAGAGGACGACGCTCGCCGCCGGCTTCTCGACGGAGTGTCGGCGGGCTTACGTGGGTCCGGTTCACCGGTCACCTTTCCGGGCCGATTGGACAGCCGCCTGCGTCAACCCGACGCGGAGGCAATCGCTGTTGTGCCGCTGCGAGGAATGGGAGGTGTGGGCAAGACCCAGCTCGCAGTCGAGTACGCTCACAGACGCGCCGCCGGATACCAGATCGTGTGGTGGCTCAACGCGGAGAACCCCACGCTGGCGACCAACGGGCTGGTCGAAATCGCGGCGGCACTGGGACTACCTACGGCGGGGTTCCCGGCCGAGGTTCTGCGGTTGCTGTGGTCCGCCTTGGCGGCCGGGTGGCCCGGGGGACTACAGGAAGGAGTGGACAATCACTTCTCGATGGCCGTCACGGCTGAGGACAGTGAAGTCGAGGACAAACTCTTCCTGGTGAACCCCTGCGACTGGCACTGGCCCGAGGTAACGGCGGCCTCCCTGGTTCTATGTGATCTTCGGAACACTGATGACCTGAACTCAGGCCGAGTCGAAAGAACGGCGTACCACATCCATGGCGTGTTGCACGAACTTGGATCGCGCGCTCGAGTCGTCCTGCACACCCACATGCCCTACACCACCGCTCTCACGGCCCTGATCAACGGTCGCCTCGAGATGTGCCAGCAGAACGCGTTGTACTTCCATGATCGAATTTCCTATGATGATGAGTACAGCGGGCTGGCGTTGGACAAACAGGAGAGTCGGCGGATCGCCAGCAGCCTGGGCGACCGCTCGATCTCTGCGCTCGAGCGCGGAGCTGCGTGAAGGGAGCACTGGTGGCGGATTTCCTGGTCGAACTCTTCTCGCTGCGGGAGCGCACCGCGGCCGATACCGGAGGTCGCTCCGGTATCGGCCGCGGCATTGCCCTCGCGCTTGGCCGTGCCGGCGCGCGGGTGGTCGCGCTCGGCCGCCGTGCCGACGCCCTGGAGTCCGTAGTGGAGGAACTCCGCGATGCTGGCGGCGCCGCCGCAGGCATCCGGTGCGATCTGGCCGATCGCGCCGAGCTGAGCAAGGCGGCCGATCAGGCGGCCGAACCGTTCGGGGAGCCCGACATCCTCGTCACCTCGGCAGGCGTGAACATCAGACCGCCCTTCGGCGGTCTGACCGACGAGGAGTGGGACCTGACGATGGCGGTGAATCTCGACGCGCCCTTCCTCCTGGGCCGTCGGTACGGCCCAGGAATGGCGGAGCGCGGCTGGGGAAGGATCATTAATCTGGCGTCGCAGCAGTCGATCAGCGCGTTCGGCAACAGCGGCGCGTACGGGGTGTCCAAAGCCGGTGTCGCAGCACTGACTAGGTTTCAGGCCGAGGCTTGGTCGAAACGCGGTGTGTGCTGCAACGCGATCGCTCCGGGATTCGTCCGGACACCGCTTACCAAGACCGTCTTCAACGATCCGGAGCGGGCGACGGCAATGGCCAATCGAACAATGCTGGGGCGAAACGGCGAGTTGTCGGACCTGGTGGGCGCCGCTGTGTTCTTGGCCGGCCCCGCCGCCGTCTACCTTACCGGCCAGACGCTGTTCGTGGACGGAGGCTTTTCCGCTACCTGACGGTGGGTTCCACCGCCCTGGCGCGGCCGAGAGTTCGATCCAGCAGCCCGGCGGGTGTGCCGCCGCGCTGCCCGATCGGAGCAGGTCCCGAAGCAGGGGCGAATGCGCCTTGGCGACGTCAAATCCGGTTCCGGTCGCATCGACGATGTGGTCGAAATGGTCGATCCGGATCCGGCCCCCGGCAGGGCATGCGTGACCGCGAAGCCGTAGCCTGATCGGCTCACGTCCAGCACGCTAGTGCGAAGGTCGAGCTGCCCGGTCTCGATGAACTCCTACAGCTTGACGGCGTTCTCGATCGGAATGCAGTGGCGGTACATACCCCAGAACACGTGCTGCTCCCGCATGAATCGTTCCTTCGTCGCGGGAGGGAGCGTCCTAAACCAGCGCAGCAAGCGTCTCGCTTGCATATCCGCAAGCGAAAATGCTGGCCGGGCTGGCAGTTCGTAAGTAGTCGGAAGTCTTGTGGTTGATCGGTGCCGGGGTCTCATCAGTGTTGGCTGTGTGTGGTTCGCTGGCCGTGTTGGGTGATCTCCGGCTTGTCGGGATGGTTTGCTGCGGTGCGTGACGGCTACGGGGGCTGCGGCGGGCCGGTGACGGTGACCGCGCCTGGCCCGTCGAAGGCGATCGGCAAAGAGCTGTTCACGAACCGGTTCCTCGCGATGCTGCTCGTGGAGCGCTATGTCGCGGGCCGGTCGCAGAACTCGCTGGTCACCGGCCTGGCCCGCCAGGGCGCCCGGATCTCGCCGGCGACGCTGACGGGGGTGTGCGCCCAGGTCGGCGGCCTGCTCACCCCCCTCGCCGAGAAGATCGTCGAACGGTCGCGTGGGTCATGGCACCTGCACGCCGACGAGACGACCTGGCGGGTGTTCACCCCCGACGGCCAGGACACCTCGGCGCGCTGGTGGCTGTGGGTCTTCCTCGGCCCGGACTCGGTGTGCTTCGTGATGGACCCGACCTGGTCGGCGGCGGTGCTCGCCGGCCATGTCGGGATCAGCGAGACCGCCGGCCAGCTCGACGGCGCCGGCGGCCCGCGCCGGCTGGTGATCTCCTCGGACTTCTACACCGTCTACGCCTCCGCCGGCCGCAAGGCGGACGGGATCGTCAACCTGTTCCGCTGGGTCCACGTCCGCCGCTACTTCCTGCGGGCCGGGGACGGCAACCCCGCCCAGCTCGGGATCTGGGCCCGCCAGTGGCGCGAGCGGATCGGCGCGCTCTACGCCACCCACGGTGACGCCGCCCGGCAGCATGCCCACACCCAACTTCCGACTACTTACGGCAGTTCTGCGACCCTGATCTGGCTGGCCGCCGCTACCAGGTAGCCGGGATCCGGTACGGGTACGAGAACGTACCCGTATCCTGCTGGGTGGGTGAAAGGAGGCTGTCCATGGCGGATGCGAATGTGCGGATTCCGGCGGAGGCGCGGGATCGGTTGGCGGAGGTGGCGGCGGCGGAGGGGTTGTCGTTGCGGGCGTATCTGTCGCGGTTGGCGAGCACGCTGCTGACGCCGGCGGAACGTGCGGAGCGCGCCGAGCGGGCTCGGGCGGTGCTGCGGGAGTGGAGCGGCTACGACCCGACGGAGGAAGAAGCCGCGCAGGCCGATGCCGAGCTGAACCGTCGGCTGGCGCGGGCGTTGGGGCGGTGAGCGACGCGCTGCATGTGGTGCTGGACGAGACGGCGATGGTCTCGGCCGGCTACGGCAACGTGCTGGCGTCCCGATTGATCCAGCGCGCTCACACCGTGCCGGGTCATTTTCTGTATGCCCCGGCGTGTGCGCTGGTGGAGGCGGACCGGGCCCGGCTGGGAACCGCCGAGCACATCGCCGCGCTGCCTGCGGTGACCATCGTGGAGTTGGACCTGGCGGCCGCGCGCGCGGTGGCCCGCGGTACCTGCTGGGCGCCGGCGCACGTCCTGTACGCGGCCGAGCCCACCTCGGAGCGTCCCGAGGGTGCGATGATCGCGACGGCGGTGCCGGATCGGTGGGCGGGCCAGCCGGTGCGTCTGTTGGATCTCAGCCCGTGAGTTGGTCCGGCCCGGCGGCTCCACCGCAGCCAACACCCGTCTTGGCGCCTGCGGGCGGGTCGTGGCTGCCGCCGTCACGGCGAGAAGACGGAAAGGGGAGCCGGGAGGGTTCGGCAGACGCTCGCTCACCTACCTCGGATACGGGCTGCGCGACATGTCCTGCGGCAAAGCTCGCTGACGCCACCCGGCCGGGTGAGGGCGAGTTCCTGGATGGACGTCTCGGGAAATCACGGCGCGGACTGTGGCCGGGCAAAGCACCGTCCAGTTCCGCGTGGCCGGAAGGTTCGCCCTGGTGATGATGCGATACGCGTTCCGCCTGTATGTGGCTGGGCAGTCGGAGCAGTCCAGCACTGCCGAGGAGAGTAACGAGGCCTATATTCATGCTCATGCTGGCAGGTGGACGCAAGCGCCACGCACTCGACCGAACCGGAGAGTGGAGGCCAGATGCGCCAGTCCCGATCAGCCCGTATCCCATTCCTTGCTGCCGTGCTTGCGGTGAGCCTGCCGCTGCTGACCGGAATATCAGGGTCGGGTTTGTCCGCGTCCGCCGCTGCTGCCACCCGGACAAAGCTAACCTGGAAATCGTGTGAGAATGGGTTGGAGTGCGCGGCTCTGCCCGTTCCGTTGGACCACGCCAGGCCTGCCGCAGGCACGGTCAACCTGGCGTTGATCCGTGCTCCGGCCCGCCAGCCACACCGGCTGATCGGCTCGCTGGTAATGCTGGCCGGTGGGCCGGGCCAGTCGGGAGTCGGGTTCATCCGCGACTGACTGGGCTTCTTCGGCGCGTCATTGCGCGACCGTTTCGACATCGTCGGGTTCGACCAGCGGGGTGTCGGTGGGAGCGCGCCGGTCCGTTGCAGCAGCGGGCAGGATAATGATCCGCTAGCCGCCGCCTCCCCGTTCGCGATCCACTCCCGCGCTTCCCGCGCTGGGAGTGAGGATGACGACGTGCTGCTGCGAGCCGCGCTCGGCGAGGACAAGCTCACCTCTTACGGGGGATCCTACGGCACCGTGCTGGGCGCCACCTACGCCAGCATGTTCCCGACCCGGATCCGGGCGCTGGTGCTGGACGGCGTAGAAGATCCGAACGTGTGGATGAACCAACCGCAGGAGGACCTACGCCGAATGGCTCAGGGCTTCGAGACCGCGCTAGGCGCATTCCTCGCCGATTGCAAGGCTCGGCCCAACTGTGGCTTCGGTCACGGCGACCGGGCCGGCGCCTTCGACCGCCTGGTCGAACGGCTCACCGAGAAGCCGATCCCGGCCGGCGGTAAGGACACCGGCGCCGCCCGCACGCTTGGGTGACCGCCATGATAGGGGTTCGGTCCGCGCTGTACTCCCATGCCAAGTGGCCGCGGCTCGCGGGAGCATTGGCACTGGCCGACGACAACAACGACGGCTTCGAGCTGCTCTCCTTCGCAGCGCAGGACCCGATCGGGGCCATCCTCCCCTTGCCGCACAGCACCTCCACCAGCTCCGATGCCTCGCATACGGCCATCACCTGCACCGACAAGGTCTTCCCGACCGTGGGCGCCTACCAACGACTTTCTGACGAACTCAACCGCGAGAGCCCCCATTTCGGCCTGATTTCTGCTCTCGGTGCCCTTGCCTGTGTGGTCTGGCCGGTTAAGGCTGCCTCCCGCTACACCGGGTCGTTCCACGCCACCGGCGCTCCGCCGATTCTCCTCGTCGGCAGCACCGGCGACCCGGCGACGCCCTACTCCGGGGCTGTGTCCCTCGCCCGTCAACTCGCCAACAGCGTGCTGTTGACCTGGCGCTCCTACACCCACACCGCCTACTTTCAGGACAGTGTCTGCGTCCGCCGGGCCGTCGAGCGTTACCTGGTCGACCTGATACTCCCGAAGCGCGGTACGATCTGCCCTGACGTCCCGACATCGGCGGGTTCTTGAGTCTCGGTCCTCACAATTCAGAGTCTTCGCGATTCAGGCTCACTTTGAGGATTATCCAGAAAGGCGACGACTTCGCCGATGCGCGGGCCCGGCGTACCGGTCGCCGGCCCCGGTTGGCGCCCAGCGGGGCGCGGCACGCGGAGATCGTCCCGGCGAGACCGGGCGGGCCGTCCGCCGCGGGGGCGATGACCGGGTCGACGACCGGGAGACCCGCCGGTGGGGAGGCGGTCGCCGTGCCGCCAGCATGCCCCAGCCATTGACAGACGTCTATGTTTGCGGTCATCCTCGACCCGCAAGAACATAGATGAGTGTCGATGTAAGGGGTGGGCTGGATGGCCAGGGTGCAGTTGGCGTTGAACGTCTCGGACGTGGACGCGGCGGTGGAATTCTACACGACGCTGTTCGGGGTCGGGCCGGCGAAGCGGCGGGCGGGGTACGCGAACTTCGCGGTCGACGTGCCGCCGTTGAAGCTGGTGCTGATCGAGAACCCGGACGCCCGCGGCGCGGGGGTGGCGGGGGCGTTGAACCATCTCGGGGTGGAGATCGAGACCTCGCAGGAGGTGTCCGCCGCGGCGGCCCGGCTGCGGGAGGCGGGGCTGGTGACGGCGGTGGAGGAGAACACCGCCTGCTGCTACGCGCTGCAGGACAATGTGTGGGTGGATGATCCGGACGGTGCGCCGTGGGAGATCTACACGGTGCTCGCCGACATCGCCGAGGGCGCGGGCCCGCAGCTGCGCACCGTGGAACCGGGGGCCGGGGGCGGTCCCGGGTCGGCGTGTGACTGTGGGCCGGTGTGCGCTCCCACGGTGACGACGGTGACAGGTGAACCGGTAGCGGTGAACCGAACCGGTATGGTGTGACGGCGGCGGCTTCCGGTCACCGCGCGGCGGTGGGGCCCGCCGGACCCGAATCGCGGCAGTACGCCGCCAACGGTCCCTACCGTGACAAGTCATGCCCGGCTGTCGCGCAGGTAGGGAGCGGGCGTGGACGACGCCGAGCAGACGGTCGGTGCACCGACCGACCCCGATGGCACCAGCCCTGATGGTGATGGGCCTGTCCCGGTGCGGCGCCGGCAGCTTCGTCACGCGCCGGTCCCGGTCCCGCTGCTGGCGGTGATATCGGCTGGTGGGGCGGTGGGGGCATGTGCCCGCTACGGGGCGTCGCTGGTGTGGCCGACGATGCCGGGCACGTTCCCGTGGACCACCTGGGCGGTGAACACGGCCGGTTGCGCGGCGATCGGTGTGCTGATGGTGCTGATCACCGACGTGCGGACGGGGCATCCGCTGGTCCGCCCGTTCCTGGGCACCGGGGTGCTGGGCGGGTTCACCACCTTCTCCACGTACGCGCTCGACGCGCAGCGGCTGGTGGACGGCGGGCGGGCCGGGCTGGCGCTGGCGTACCTGGCGCTGAGCGTCCTCGCCGCGCTGGGCGCGGTGTGGGCGGCGGCGACGGCGATGCGATGGTTCGTGGCGACGACGCGGCGGGTCGCGGGAAGGCGGGCGTGATGAGGTTGAGCGGCCGGGCGTTGCGGCTGACGGTGTTCGTCGGGGAGAGCGACGTGTGGCATCACCGGCCGCTGGCCAGCGAGATCGTGCACCGGGCGCACCGCGCCGGGCTGGCCGGGGCGAGTGTGTTCCGGGGCGTGGAGGGGTTCGGCGCCTCCTCGATCGTGCACACCGCCCGGTTGCTGTCGCTGAGCGAGGACCTGCCGATGGCGGTGGTCATCGTCGATGACGAGCAACGGATACGGGCCTTCCTCCCGCAGCTCGATGAACTCGTCACCGAGGGGCTGGTCATCCTCGACGAGGTCGAAGTGATCCGCTACGTCGGCCGGGAGGCGAGTCGGTGAACTGGCTGCTGGTGATCGCCGGGGCCGCGGCCGGCGCGCCGCTGCGCTATCTGACCGACCGGGCGGTGCAGGCCCGGCCCGGCACGGTCTTTCCCTGGGGCACGTTCACCGTCAACGTCACGGCCAGTCTGCTCCTCGGCCTGGTCGCCGGCGCCGCGGGCGCGGGCGCGGCGCCGGCGTGGGTGGCCTCGGAGCAGGTGGTGTCGCTGGTGGGGACCGGGCTGTGCGGGGCGTTGAGCACCTACTCGACGTTCTCCTACGAAACGCTGCGGCTGGCCGAGGACGGCGCCCGGCTGCTGGCCGCGGCCAACGTCGCCGGCAGTGTGCTCGCCGCGTTCGGCGCCGCCGCTCTCGGCGCGGCCCTGGCGCGGGCGGTGTGGGGGTGATCCGACCGGCGCACGGCACGAGCACAGCGCCCGCCGCCGCGGCCAGGCTACAGCCGTGGCGGTTTGTCCTGGTCTTCGGCGTGGTCAGCATGCTGGCGGACGTCGTCTACGAAGGCGCCCGGTCGGTCACCGGGCCGCTGCTGGCGTCCCTCGGCGCGTCGGCGGTCGTGGTCGGTGTCGTCACCGGGGTGGGTGAGGCCGCGGCGCTGGCGCTCCTCGCCGGCAGCCGGCGCATCCGCCCCTGACCAGGCACAACGACGCTAACGCTAATCGTTGGATTTTCGGCGGTTACTCCCGGGAACCCTGTATCTGATCGTCACGGGACGCTGCTTTCTTCGAAGCTCAGACTTCCCCGAAGCTCAGAGCAGAACCAGGTACGTCCGCCGGCCTCGGGAACTGGACGGTGCGGTGCGGACATTACGCGGCATGGGGCAACGATGACGAGTGAGTCCGAGTCGGACGAGGCCCTCTTGGCGCGGGCTGGGCAGGGGGTGGGGCGGCGTTCGGCCGGCTGTTCCGTAGGCATGCGGGTGCCGTCTACTCCTACTGCTTCCACCGTCTCGGGTCGTGGAGTGCGGCGGAGGACGCGACGTCGGTGGTCTTCCTGGAGGCGTGGCGGCGGCGGGGTGACGTGGTGGTGGTGTCGGGGTCGCTGCGGCCGTGGCTGCTCGGGGTGGCGACGAACGTGATGCGTAACCAGCGGCGGGCTGCCCGGCGGTACGACGCGGCGCTGTATCGGCTGCCGCCCGACCGTGCGGAGCCGGATCATGCCGATGATGTCGTGGCGCGGCTTGATGACGAGCGGCGGATGCGGGGGATCCTCGCCGAGCTCGTGGTGCTGGATCGCGGTACGAGGGAGGCCGTCGTGTTGGTGGCGATGGAGGGCCTGACCTAGGCGGAGGCCGCGGTTGCTCTCGGTGTTCCGGTGGGGACGGTGCGGTCGCGGTTGGCGCGGGCCCGCGTGCGACTGCGGAAGGTTCGGGCTACGGCGGACATGCCCGGGGTTCCCGCTGAGATGATGGCGGGGAAGGACCGGCCTGCTCAGAAGGTGGTGCGAGATGTCTGATCTGGGATTTCCCCGGCTTCCGCCACGGCGGCCCGTTCCCAGCTCGTACCCCTGCCAAGAAGTGCGGCTGGAACCCGGCCACCTACCGGGGCCAGTCACAGGGAACCATCCCAGGATGATCATTTTCTGACGCCCGATAAGGAAAGCTTATCGGGCGTCAGAACGCGACCTGCCGCACGCTCCCCTGAAACGTTCCGTTCCGTGGTATAACGGTTTTCCAAACGTTTCATCGCTTTCGATGATACGTAAGTGGAGGGGATGGGTCATGTCTCGGGTACCACGACCGCCTCACCAACGTGGGGAGCCGCCTGAACCGGTGGGGCCGATGCGGCCACCGCGTCCCCGTGACGACGATGGCCCGGACGGCGGCGGCGCGCCCCCGTCCGGGCACCCGGCGCCGTCCGAGGATGCGGCGGCCCGCGCCGCGACGGCGCCGCGCTGCGCCTTCCCGGGATGCACCCGGCCCGCCGCCCCCGCCGAGGGCCCGGGGCGCCCGCCGGCGTACTGCGACGACCCGGCGCACAACCGGCTCGCGGCCTACCGC
>NZ_CDWTNB010000101.1:2794-14751 GCF_977947065.1 Frankia sp. CgJB1 | reverse complement strand
GTGCGATCATGACCGGCATCCCGATGACCGTCTGGTCCCCGGCGGACTTCGTCCGTGACCCCGCCGGCTGGCTGCGCTCGTTCCTCGCCAGCGGCGCCACGATCTCGCCGGCGCCAAACTTCGCCTACGACGACCTCGTCCGGGCGATCGACCCGGACGAGGTACCCGGGCTGGACATACGCCGGTGGCGCGTCGCGCTGAACGGAGCCGAGCCGGTCTCCGCGGTCGGCGTTGAGCGCTTCCTCGACCACTTCGCGCCGGCCGGGTTCGCCCCCACGGCGATGTTCCCCGTGTACGGGATGGCCGAGGCCACCCTGGCCGTGGCCTTCCCGCCGCTGGGCCGCGCCCCCGTGGTCACCTGGGTCGACCGGGACCGACTCGCCGCCGAGGGAATCGTGACGGAGGTCCCGCGCGAGCATCCGCGCGCCAAGGGGCTGGTCGCCGTCGGCCGGCCGGTCCGCGACATCCGGATTCGCATCGCCGACCTGCACGGTGACGTCCTGGCCGATCCGCTCGGCGACGGTCTGGCGCCGAGCCTGCGGGTGGGCGAGATCCAGATCCGGGGTGGTTCGGTCACCTCGGGCTACCTCACCGCGGGGGGCCTGACGACCAGGGGCTTCACCGCGGACGGCTGGCTGCGCACCGGCGACCTCGGCTTCCAGCGCGGCAACGATCTGTTCGTGACCGGCCGAGACAAGGAAATGATCATTATACGCGGCATGAACTACTACCCCGAGGACGCCGAAGCGGCGGTGCGTGACCTTCCGGGCGTGCACCGACGTCGCGTCGTCGCCTTCGGCTCCCCCGACCAGCCAGACGCCGCCGACAGCCCCCCGGACGCCACCGGAGCGAAGGCTGCCGGCGGCGTCACGGTGGTCGGCGAGACCGCGCTGACCGAGCCCGCGGACCGAGCCCGACTCGCGACCGACCTGCGGATGGCGGCAACTGCGGCGCTGGGGCTATCCACGGTGACGGTGCGTCTGGTCGGGCCCGGCGCGCTGCCCCGTACCTCCAGCGGCAAATTCCAACGGCTGGCGGTACGCGACCTGGTCGGGCGCGGTGTGCTCTGACCCGCAAGCCCC
The DNA here is from genome assembly GCF_977947065.1 of Frankia sp. CgJB1. Classification (NCBI taxonomy): domain Bacteria; kingdom Bacillati; phylum Actinomycetota; class Actinomycetes; order Frankiales; family Frankiaceae; genus Frankia; species Frankia sp. CgJB1. The sequence continues at coordinate 13,669 of NZ_CDWTNB010000101.1, read as the reverse complement.
GCCTCCGATTCCGCACGCCCAGCGCGTTCCGCGCCCATCGACCAGCCGCGCGTTCCGCGCCTATCGACCAGGGAGCCCGATGCACAGCCACCTGATGACGCCGAGCCCTGACGGCCCGCGGGAAGCCGACGATCCGGAGGACTACCTGAGCGTGCCGTGGTCCGTGCTCGCGGACTATCGGTGTTTCGGCTGCTCGCCGCACAATCCGCACGGGCTGCAACTACGCTTCTCCGCCCACGCCGACGGCATCTCGACCCGTTTCCGATTCGAACGCCGGCACGAGTCTTATCCCGGCGTCGTGCACGGTGGCCTCATCGGAGTGATCGTCGATGAGACGATGGGCAATCTGATCGTGCTGCAGGTCGGGCTCACCGCGTTCACCACCGCGCTGCGGGTGCGCTACCTCGCCCCGCTGAGCGTCGGCGCCGAGTACCGCTGCGTCGCCCGGCTGCACGGCGTCCCGGATGGTACCCCCGGCCGCGGGGACGCGGCACCGGTCGGCGGCACGGTCGGCGGAGCGAACAGCGGCGTAAACGGCGGCAGAGCAAACGGGCTGGTGCACGCCGAGGCCGAGATCCTCGACGATGCCGGGACGCTGCTCGCGACCGCAAGCGCAACCCACCGCCCGACCCCGATGGACACCGCCCGGGACCGGATGATGCTGAATCCGACCGAGGCCGACCGTGTCGCGCAGGCACTGGCGGCGACGCTCACCAGACCACCGGCCACCGGGTCCACCGCCGCCGGCCTCCCCACCTCAGAGGAGCACTGAATGTCAGTGTCGTATGCGGAGATCGTCACCACCGTCACCGCCATCGTCGCTCGTGAGCTCGGCATCCCGGTCGAGGACCTGGCTGCGGACGCCGATCTGCGCTCCGTGGAGGGCGCGGACTCGGTGAAGGTGCTCCGGATGATCGCCCGGGTAGAACGCGAGTACGACGTCGAGCTCGAGGACGAGGACGTCTTCTCGGCGGTCACCGTCGCCGACGTCGTCCAGGCGGCGCTGCAGGTGCAGGCCACATGAACTCGCCCGTCACCACCGCACCGGAGGCTGCGGTGGGCCTCGCCGCCGGGCCCACGACGGCCACCGGGCCCACGACGGCCACCGAACCCACGACGGGCACCGAACCTACGACGAGCGACACCAATCAGCACTACGACCTGCCGCCCGAGGTCTTCGGCCTGTTCCTCGATCCCCTGCGCAAATACAGCTCGGGTCTTTACCGCACGGAGCACGACACCCTCGAGCAGACGCAGATCGCCAAGCTCCACTTCGTCGCCGATCGGCTCGGCCTGCGCCGCGGTGGTCGCGTCCTCGACATCGGATGCGGCTGGGGTTCGCTGACGCTGTTCATGGCGGTCGAGTACGAAGCCGAGGTCGTCGGGGTCTCCCCCGCGGGGCGACAGCACGCCTACATCGCGCAGCGAGCTGCCGAACTCAGCGTGAGCGACCGCGTCACCACGGTCCAGGGCCACTTCGAGACGGTCGAGTTGCCCTCGGGGAGTTTCGACGCAGTGACAATGCTCGGCTCGATCGTGCACATGCCCGACCTCGATGTCGTGTTCCGGCGGGCCCGGGCGCTGCTGCGCCGCGACGGACGGCTGTACGTGTCGGAAAGCTGCTTTCGCAACGCGGCCACCCGGGGGGCGTTCGACCATCGGGAAGGGACCGAGTTCGTCCGCGCATCGATCTTCGGCTGGGGGGACATGCGGCCGCTGTCCGACCTCGTCACCGGTGCCGAGGACGCCGGTTTCTCCCTGGCAAGCCTAGACGATCTCACCGACGACTACCGGCGCACCATCGACGACTGGCTGGTGAACGTCGACGCGGCCGCGGAGCGGATCGACGCGATCCGCCCGGGAACGGCCGCGACGCTGCGCCGCTATCTGGAGGTCGCGAACGCCGGCTGGGGCTACACCACCAAGCACTACGCGCTGGTGTGCCGCAAGGCACGCTGACCGCCGCCGAGAGAGGAACGGGATCCACATCATGACGGCATCCGACATTCTCCGGCCGGCGTTCGGCCAGGCCCGCGGCGTCGAACCGCCGCGAGCCCCCGCACGCCCGGCCCTGGCGCCGCTGCTTCCTCCCGCCGAGGTCGAGGCGGCCGTCATCGCCTTCCACCAGGCGGGCTCCACCACCCGCCGCTTCAACGTCGAATCGACGTTCGCCTGGGAGAACGCCGACGCCGATCGGCTCACCGAGGGACAGCGCTCCGCGGTCCGGTTCATCACGTTGATCGAGGACCACCTGCCCGGCTACTTCGGCGTGTACGAGCAGGCCTTCCCGCTGAACCCCGACGTCGACGTCGAGACCTTCGTGCACAACCGGGAGCTCTACCACTTCACCGTGCGTTGGGCGCAGGAGGAGGACAGCCACGCCCGGGCGCTGTTCCGCTACCAGGTCGCCGCCGGCATCGCCGATCCCGACGAGCTGCGGCGGGAACTGGCGGCCGAGGGGCGCAAGCACTTCGAACTGCCGCACGACCACGCGGTCTCGCTGTTCGCCTATGCCCTGGTCCAAGAGAAGGCGACCCAGCTGTACTACCAGCAGCTGCGGGCGGTCGTCGGCGATCCGGTGTTGGCCGATCTGCTGAACCGGCTCGCCAAGGACGAGGCCCGGCACTTCACCTTCATGGCCGACATCGTGGAACGGTACCTGCGCCGCCACGGCGACGCCGTCGTCGAGCCGATCCGGGAGGCTATCGCGCACTTCCGGATGCCACTAGCCGACACAATTCGGAGTTACTGGCGCTGGGCCCTGCGGATCGCCGAGACTGCCCGCTACGATCACACCGACGCTTACCCGCACCTCATCCGGGTGGTCAACCGGGCGGTCGACGTCCGCACCGACAAGGTCGACGAACTGGTCCGCTTCGTCGACGCCTGCCGGTCGACGACCCTGGACACCCCGTAGGACTCTGCCAGGACCAACACGGCAGCAGTGGCCCGTCCTACGAAGCGGCGGCCGGTGAATGTGGGGGGCCTGAGCACGGTCTGCGATCCCTGGACCGTGCTCAGGTCCCCACAACTCGGCCGCCGAAGCGGTCAGGGCATCGCCTCCACCAGCGCCTGCCGGATGTCGGAGTTCCGGTTGAACTCCCGGCCCAGAACACTGCCGAGCGCCTTGCGGATCTTCATCTGGAGCTGTTCCAGCGTATCCGGATCGGAAACCTGCAAGAACACCTCGAACGCGGTGTCAATGGTCTCGTGGCCCTGAAGGTCTTCGAGCAGGCGATGCTTGAATTCCCCCACCGGATGCTTGATCCGATTGTTCGACATGTAGAAGTGGAACGTCTCCAACACGGATACAAGCTCGTGCGGATTCCGCTCCAGCCGGCGCTTCGCGAAGTACATGAGCTCCCGAGCATGACCGGCTTCGTCCCGGCTGGCGCGCAGCATGAGGTCCGCCAGCACCGGCTCGCGCACCCATTCCGACATCGTCCGGTAGACCGTGTTCACCGTCATCTCCGAGATGACGTTGGTGATCAGAGTGGCGCTGGGCGTGGTACCCGGTACGTAGGGCTCGCGCAACGCCTCGATCCGGCGCTGGTCGATCTGGGCGTTCACCGCCTGCAGCCACGCCCGGAAGGCGTAGTGGTGCTGGAGCTCCTGGTAGCCCCAGATGTTCACGAAGGCAGAGCAGTCGTAATCGTCGATGAACTCGTTGAGAAAGCCGTGCACCGCTGCGATGGAGGTGGCCTCGCCCATGACCGCGCCCTTGACCAGCGCGATGTACTCGGGCTGGATGAGATCCCTGCGGATCTCATCCAACGGCAGGTCGACCAGCTTCCACTGCAGCCGCTCATAGTGCTGGAATACGTCGAAGCTGTGCGCGTTCTCGATGGTGTCGGAGGTCGCCATGCTGCAATCTCCCCTGGCCCGGTCCCGTCGACCTGTGCAGACTAGTTTCTATTTCACCACAATTAGTTTGACAATATCGGCGGCCGGTCATTACATCATCCCATCGATCGATGGGAACAGGCTATCGTACCCACGACAAAGTCCCTGGATTTTTATGATGTTCTCGCCCAGGATTCCGGGAAGATTAACCCACGAGTCGATCCGGCGGGCCGACAATACCCATGGCTGCTCTGGCTCCATGAACCTGCTCCATGCACCTGCTCCATGAACCGCACGAAAACCGCGCGAGAGGCCGGGTAAGAGGGAGTTCATGTGACACCTGCTGCGCACGCTGCTGACGCGGGTCAAGAAGCTGGAGCTGCCTGGAACCGCTCAGTGACAGCCTCCAAGGCAAGCCGGACGTCAGCTTCCGCGGCCTTGCAGGACTCCCTGTCGCCCCGCGGTACCCGCGGGCACGCTGTCGTCCTCGGCGCCGGGATGGCCGGACTCCTCGCGGCCCGGGTGACGGCCGAGTTCTTCGACCGGGTGACGATCATCGAACGAGATGACCTCACCACCGAGGGTACTCGCCGCGGCGTGGCGCAGGGATCCCACCTGCACGCCCTCACCGAACGAGGCCGGTTGTGCCTGGAGGAGCTGTTCCCCGGGTTCACCGACACCGTGACCGGCCACGGTGCGCCCCGCGCCCACATGCTCGTCGAGACCCGGTGGTACGTCCGCGGGCTGCGGTTGTACCCCACCGACACCGGGCTCACCTCCCTGCTGGCAAGCCGGCCGCTGCTGGAGGGCGTGCTGCGGGAGGCCATACTCGCTCGTTCCCAGGTCCGCCTGCTGCAGCGGGTGCGCGCCGTTGGGCTGGTGGCGCGGCCCGGCCCGGGCGAACCCGGCCGGATCGTCGGGGTCCGGGTCGAACGCCTCGATGGCGGCCCGCGGCCAGACGACGCCCGAGTCAACGGCTCCAGCACCCGGCCCGACAGCAGCACCCGGCCTGACGGGGTACGCCCTGCGGATGCGCACCTCGACGGCGGCGAGGTCATCGAGGCGGATCTGGTCGTCGATGCGACCGGCCGCGGCTCCCGGGCAGCGGACTGGCTCGCCGCGCACGGGCTGCCCGTGCCCGTGCGGGAGCAGGTCGACGTCGACCTCGGCTACACCTCCCGCGTCTACCGGCGACGCGCGAGCGACCTCGACGGCCAACGCGCGGTTATCATCTCGACGATTCCCGGGCTGCGCGGCGGTGGCGCCGTCGCGCAGGAGGACGATCGGTGGATCGTCACCCTGGCCGGCATGCTCGGCGAGCATCCGCCCACCGACCCGGACGGGTTCGCCCGCTTCGCGGCGACCCTGCCCGCTCCCGACATCGCCCGGCTCATCGCCGACGCCGAGCCGCTCGGGGACCCGATCCCCTACCGCTTCCGCGGATCGGTGCGACGCCCGTACGCACGCCTGCGCGAGCCCAGCGCCGGCTTCGTCGCCCTCGGGGACGCGGTGTGCACCCTCAACCCGCTGTACGCCCAAGGGATGACGGTCGCGGCCCAGCAGGCGCTGGCGCTGCGGGACGCCCTGCGGGATACGCCGGACGCGCTCGGCCCACCCGCCGCCCGCACCGGCACCTCCGCCCGCACCGACGCCTCCGGCCGCACCGGCACCGATCTACCCCGGCGGTTCTTCACCGCCGCGGCCGTTCCCGCCGACCTGGCCTGGTCCCTGGCCACCGGAAATGATCTAGGATACCCACAGGTGCAGGGACGGCGCACCCCGCGGATCAGGCTGGTCAACGCCTACCTGCCCCACGTGCACGCCGCCGCGCACACCGACCCGGTGGTGGCCCGGGTGTTCATGCGGATCATCAATCTGGTCGAACCGCCATCGGCACTGCTGCGACCGGACGTCCTCACCCGGGTGCTACGCGCCCGCCGCTCCCCCGCGGCGGACCGGAGCCCGACCCCGAACGGATCTGGTCACCGAAGATGACCAGATCCGTTCGGGGCTCTCGCGGGCACCGATCCGCGTCGACGGCGTGGGATGCGTTGCCCAGCCGGAACCCGGATCAGCTCCGAAGGGAGGGTGCTACGGGTCCCGGGCCGGGAATCCCCGCCTCAGCTACTGGGCTGGGCGGGGTTCACGGGTGGACAGCACTCGCGCTCATGGCCGCGGCGACACGTTCATGGTGTTTCGCCGCGTAGGCTTCTCGATTGTTCAGCCGGGGGAACTGTTCCCCCGGAACCGGCACACCGAGGAAGTCGCACAGGGGACCCCATCCCTGGGCGATGTCGAATACCAACAGACGGTCGGCTGAGATCTCGCGTTGCACCGCGGCATTGTGCTCCGCGAAGACCTGTAGGGCGTATTCCTTGTCCGCGAAACGCCCCTTGAAGACACCGTCCCACACCACCAGATTCATCATGGTGATCACGCGCATGGCTTCCGCGCTCATTCTCGCCGGTCGGTTCGATATCGCTTGGAACAATGTGTTCCGCGCACTGTCATATCATTTTTCCGGGTCGCGAACCGTAAGAATCATTCGAGCCGACGGGTAGTGGGCGGCGAGCTCCCGCCAGAACCGGGCACCCGGCCAATCGACTGTCGATCTGTACTGGCCATACAGCGAGTCCCAGTCCGCAGGAGCACCTTCGGCGGCACTCGTCCATGCAGCGATAGTCTCCCGGTGCGCGAGGACCTCGTCCATGTGATGACAAGGGCCGTAACCGAGCTGTTCGAGGGCCAACTTGAGCGAAAGCGTTCCGGTACGCCCGAAGCCCGCACCAATGATGTTGGTCATACCCCTCCTCGAAAGACAACGGATGCAATATTAACGACCACTTCGTTGCGAGTCCAGAGGGAATTTTGATAATCTATCATCTTGGTAGGGATTATGAAGTTATAAGTGCCGTAACTATCCGCACCCGGTTGCCCGGTGTAGTTTTATGGAAGATTCAGGATTCACCACGGCGCCGCGGCCGGGCGGGCACGGCACCGCTGGCGATAGCGGACACGCGGACAGCGGCCCCGCCGCCGGGTCAGCTGCCGCCGTCACTGCCGCCGGTGACCTCGATGTGCCTGGGCTGACTCTTCCTGGACTTGGCGAGCCGGATCGTCAGCACCCCGTTGTCCAGCGTCGCGCTGACCGACTCCGGGTCCACCTCACCCGGCAGCACGATGCGATGTTCGAACCTGCCCACCCGGCGGGTCTGACGGCGTAGCACACCCTTCCGTTCCCGCTCCTTGATCTCACCGGTGACCCAAAGCTCGTTATCCTGCAGGTCGATCGAGACATCGCGGCGGCGTACCCCGGGGAGCTCGAGTTCGACGATGTAGGCGTCGTCGGTCTCCTCGATGTCGACCGGGACGACGACGGCGGCCAACAGTCCAACCGGTCGGCCTTCCGCACCACCGACGACGTCGCCGAGCAGGCTTCCCATCCGGGTCCAGGCGTCCTCGATCTCCCGGAACGGATCCCACCTGATCACCGGGGCCGGACGTTGGCTGCTTCGCACCGGAAATGCCATGAGATTTCTCCACTCGTCAGCATCATTTCGACATCATTCGATTCGACGACGCAATCAGCCATTGTCGGCAAAATACTTCCACCGCCGTCTACCCGGTCGTCGGCGGGTAAATCAGCCGCAGCGGGAAATACTGGCCACCACTCCGGGGCTGTTCCGCAACCGCCGGGACGGTGAACGACCGGCGCGGCCTCTCCGGGACGGCCACCGCCCGGGCACGCAGCACCCGGGCAGATACGGAGGCCGCGAAGCAAGGCGGTCCCGCCATCCCCTCGAATCAGTTTTCCTCATCAAGGCGAGCCGGCGGGAGATTGGCCCTGCCCGCTGACGGACAATGGGCCCAAAGTCCTTCTACCCAGCTCCGCCCGCAGGAAACCACAGCCAGGCGACGGTGGCGACGGTGCGGGCATCACGGCATACCGGGAATGGCCGTTGCATTCTACCCATCTTCCTCGTGCCGGCGCAGACCTCGACTTGCTGGCGAGTGCGGCAGCAGCATTTTTGCGATCAGTTGAGATTTGTGTTAATCGGGTGGATGACAAGGGCGGCAGTGGGCATGAGGCAGCCGGCGCGGGTGTCCCAGCCGAGATGGTCACCGCCGTGGACACGGCCCGGGCGAGACGGCCGGTACAGCCGCTCGATGCCGGATTCCCGACTCGCCCCGTTGATCTACGGGCGCCGTGATGGAGGCCGGGCCGGATGGTCGGGCCAACCCTCGAACAGGCCGGGAGGAGGGGATATCCGATGACCGCCTTCGAACTGGACAGCTCGCTGGTCGACAAGTTCGCAACCGGCGATCTCGATCCACGGGAGGAAGCGACCCTTGCCGAGCAGCTGGCGCGTCTCCTGGCGTTCCACTGGAACCTGCCCCACCCGCTCGAGGCCACGTTGTCGCGGATCATCGCTCACCTGGGGGGTCAACGCGCCCTGTTGGCATGGCTGGACCGGCATCCTGGAGCAGGAACAGCACGATATCCTCGCGGCCGTCAGCCAGCAATCCGCTGGTAGGCGTCCGGCCAGTCCGCCTTCGCCGCCACCGCGCAGAACCCCTTCTCCTCGATCAGCCGCCGGGTCATCGCGGCGCGGGCGGCGTAGCACTCGTGGGTGCCGTGCGACGCCTCGCCGATCAACACCAGGCTGGCGTCACCAACCAGATCGAACAGCCTGTCGCCGGCCGGAACGCCGTCCTGGACCGGCACCATCTCGGATCGGACGACGGCCGCGTCCGGGCGGTACACCACGGTTCCCGCGGGAAGCCGGGACGTCGCCGCCGCGCGCAGCAGACCGCGCACCTGTTTCATCGGTGGTCTGGGTGAAATCCCAGTAGGACTGCCCGACCGCGAAGAACGGCGACGGCGTCGTCGCACACCACCTCGTCCGCCAGCGCCGTCAGCTCCCGGCAGGTGGAAGAGGGTGCCGCCGGCACGGCGACGACGATCCGGGCCGGCTGCAGTTGCCGCAACGCCTGGATGGCGGCCCGCATACTCGCGCCCGTGGCCAGGCCATCATCCCCCTGCCCATTCGGCGGCAAGATTCGCTTGATGCCCAGCACGGAGCGAGGGAAACCGTGTGTCCGTGGTCGGCCGGCCGGCGACGCCCGACCGGTGGGTCTCGCGGCCGGCCTGCTGCATTCACCGGAGCCCGCCGAGGGCGCGCGTCAGACCGCCGCGGCCGGCACCGGGGCGAGGGCGAGACCCGTCCCCGGCAGGGCGGCCCGCACCTCGGCGGCGAGCAGGTTCCAGTCCGTCACGCAGGCCGAGGTCGAGCGGTAGGCCAGGCCGACGCGCCGGTGCGGCGCGGGCCGGCGGAACGTGGCAACGGCCAAGCCCCGCCCCTCGCCGACCTCGACTCCGACGGCGGCGGCGGGGACGAGGGTCAGCCCCAGGCCACCGGCGACCATCTGGACGATCGTCGACAGGCTCGCCGCACGCAGGGTAGAACGCTCCCGTGCCCCCGCCTCCCGGCAGACCTCGAGCGCCTGGGCCCGGAAGCAGTGCCCGTCCTCCAGCAGGAGCAGGTCCTGCCCGCCGATGGCGGCGACCGGCACGGCGGCGCCACCCGCCAGCGGGTGATCCGCGGGGGTGACGAGGACGAAGTCCTCGTCGTACAGCGGAATCTCGGCTGTCCCCGGCTCATCGGTGGGCAGAGCAAGCAGCGCGAGATCGAGCGCACCGCCGCGCAGCTCCGCCAGCAGGGTGGCCGTCTGGGACTCCCGCGGCCGCAGCCGTGCCTGCGGCCACCGTTCCCGCAGCGTCGGCAGCAGCCGTGGGAGCAGGTAGGGGGCCACCGTGGGGATGACCCCGAGACGAATGTCACCGACCAGGGGTTCCCGGGCCCGGATGGCCAGTTCGCCGATGTCGTCGACGGCGCCCAGCACCCCCCGGGCCCGCCGGACGATCTCCTCCCCGAGTTCGGTGAGCAGGACGCTGCGGGTGGTGCGTTCCACGAGCTGGACGCCCAGGGTGCGCTCGAGCGCCGCCACCGCGCTGGACAGCGTCGGCTGACTGACATGCAGGGCCGCCGCGGCGCGGCCGAAATGCCGGTGATCGGCCACCCCGACGAGGGCGCGCAGCTGGGCCAGGGTCGGTTGCGGACTAGCCATAGATTGAGGCTATCAAAGTTGCGAAATTTTTCGATTTCTCTTCCGAGTGGCCGACCGTGACAGTGTGACAGTTGTGACAGTTGTGACAGTGAAGTCATCCCTGCGCGGCTTCTCGATCAACGAGGCCGTCGACGAGGCCGCCACCGAGGCCGCGGCCATCTACTGGGGCCGGTGTCACGGCTGTTCCACCGCACGCGTTCCTGATCGCTCTTGATATCCGTCTATGCCCGGAGGGTCCCATGTCCGAGAACCATGACGCAGTCGTGTACGACATGAATGCGGAGAGCGGCGGTGGCTGCCCAGTCGCGCCCGGTCGCGCCCCGCACCCCACCCAGGGCGGCGGAAACCGCGGCTGGTGGCCGAACCAGCTCAACCTGAAGATCCTCGCCAAGAACCCCGCCGTGGCCAACCCCCTCGGCGGGGAGTTCACCTATGCCGAGGCCTTCAGGACCCTCGACCTCGCCGCCGTGAAGCAGGACATCGCGGAGGTGCTGACTACCTCGCAGGCCTGGTGGCCGGCCGACTACGGTCACTACGGCCCGTTCATCATCCGGATGGCGTGGCACAGCGCGGGCACCTACCGCATCAGCGACGGCCGCGGTGGTGCGGGTGCCGGCCAGCTGCGTTTCGCTCCCCTTAACAGCTGGCCGGACAACGCGAACCTCGACAAGGCTCGCCGCCTGCTGTGGCCGGTCAAGAAGAAGTACGGCCAGAAGATCTCGTGGGCCGACCTGATGATCCTCGCCGGCAACGTCGCCCTGGAGTCGATGGGCTTCGAGACCTTCGGCTTCGCCGGCGGCCGGGTGGACGTCTGGGAGCCTGACGAGGACGTCTACTGGGGCCCCGAGACCACCTGGCTCGACGACGAGCGCTACACCGGCGACCGGGAGCTCGAGAATCCCC
>NZ_CDWTNB010000101.1:0-2354 GCF_977947065.1 Frankia sp. CgJB1 | reverse complement strand
CGCGGCCAACCCGGACGAGCATGTCGGCCCGGAGCCCGAGGGCGCCCCCCTCGAGGAGCAGGGCTTCGGCTGGACGAGCACCTTCGGCACCGGCAGGGGCGGGGACACGATCACCAGCGGGCTTGAGGGTGCGTGGACGAACACCCCGGTGAACTGGGACAACAGCTTCTTCGAGATCCTGTTCGGCCACGAGTGGGAGCTGGCGAAGAGCCCCGCCGGTGCGAACCAGTGGAAGCCCAAGGACGGTGCCGGTGCCGGTGCCGGCACCGTCCCCGACGCCCACGACGCATCGAAGAGCCACGCCCCCACGATGCTGACGACGGACCTCGCCCTCCGGTTCGACCCGATCTACGAGCCCATCTCGCGGCGCTTCCTGGAGAACCCGAGCGCGTTCGCGGACGCGTTCGCCCGGGCGTGGTTCAAGCTGACGCACCGTGACCTGGGGCCGGTCGCGCGCTACCTCGGCCCGGAGGTCCCGACCGAGACGCTGCTGTGGCAGGACCCGCTCCCGGCGGTGGCCCACGAGCTCATCGACGCCGCGGGCGTCGCCACTCTCAAGGGTCAGATCCTCGCCTCGGGCCTGTCGGTCTCCCAGCTGGTCTCCACCGCGTGGGCGTCGGCCTCGACGTTCCGCGGTGGTGACAAGCGCGGCGGCGCCAACGGTGCGCGCATCCGCCTCGAACCGCAGCGCGGTTGGGAGGTCAACGACCCCGACCAGCTGGCGGCGGTCCTGCGCACGCTGACGGGGATCCAGGAGGCCTTCAACGCCGCCCAGACCAGCGGCAAGCAGGTCTCGCTCGCCGACCTGATCGTGCTCGCCGGTGGTGTTGCCGTCGAGCGGGCCGCCGCGAACGCCGGCTTCGACGTCGAGGTCCCCTTCGCACCGGGACGTACCGACGCGTCGCAGGAGCAGACCGACGTGGAGTCGTTCGCGGTGCTCGAGCCGACGGCGGACGGGTTCCGCAACTACCTCGGGAAGGGCCACCGCCTGCCGGCTGAGTACCTTCTGCTCGACCGGGCGAACCAGCTGACCCTGAGCGCCCCCGAGCTGACGGTCCTCGTCGGTGGTTTGCGGGTCCTGGGTGCCAACTACCAGCAGTCGCCGCTCGGCGTCTTCACCGCGACTCCCGGGTCGCTGACGAACGACTTCTTCGTCAACCTGCTCGAGCTGGGCACGACGTGGAAAGCGACGTCCGAGGACGCGAACACCTTCGAGGGCCGCGATGCCGCCACGGGCAAGGTCAGGTGGACCGGCAGCCGCGCCGACCTCGTCTTCGGTTCGAACTCCGAGCTGCGCGCGCTCGCGGAGGTCTACGCGAGCGACGACGCGCGGGAGAAGTTCGTGCACGACTTTGTCGCGGCGTGGGTCAAGGTGATGAACCTCGACCGGTTCGACCTCGTCTAATCCTGGTTCACCTCGCCCGATCCTGACGTCCAGGTTGGCCCGTGCCGGGCCAACCTGGACGTCCTCGGTCCCCGGTCCCGAGCTCCCCGTTCCCGTACCGAGCATCGGCCTCACCACCGGCGCACTCGCCGTACTCGCCGTACTCGCCGAGATCTCCCTCACCGCCGCCGCCGCGCTCGGGAAGAGCGATAGCGTGCGCGCCGCCAGCCTGCATCTGGACACGCCTGGCGACTGGCCCACGCGCCCACCCGAGGCACGGGAGAAACCCTCGGCATCCGATCCCCTCGCTCCCCTGCTGCTCTATACCCAGGCCTGGGCCGGCGACCGCCACGGTTCGGCGCACAGCCGGATACTGCCCACCAGATCGGCCACCCAGGTGATGTCGATGGACGTGACCTTCGTCCGTTCCTTCCCCCTCGACGCGGAGGCCGAGGCTGCGGTCACCGTGCGACGCGTAAGTCGACAACTCGCTGTAGCCAACTCCGAGATCGGAACGGCGGGATCCCGTCCGAGCGTGCTCGCGCGTTTCCTCGTCTCGCGCATCACCGTCCGCTGACCCCTTCGAGGACGCGCTGGTCAACGCCCGTTCGAGGACTGGACGGAGCGGGGACCGCAGCAGTCCGGTCGAGCGCGCCCGCACCTGAGCCGAGTCGGTCAGGTCGACATTTTTATTAACTCTGCGTAACAGAATGCGGAATACAACGTGGTCCTTCGCCGCCCCGGACCGGAGGGCCACCCCTATTGCTGCCACAATGCGACTTTGTAAGCACGGTTCGTAGCCAGACCGCACCAAAGACCACTAACCGCACATCCAACATTGCAGTCCGGAGTCGGGGGAATGCCAGGTCCCGGACAGCGCGATCATCAGGGGGATCAAGAGATCATGACGTTAACGCATCCGACCGAGACGCCGACGAGCCGGATGACCGGGCATCCGGTTCGGCTGGCT
>NZ_CDWTNB010000100.1:0-14336 GCF_977947065.1 Frankia sp. CgJB1 | reverse complement strand
CTCCTGCCGTGAGCGTCCCGGCACCCGCGGAACCGGTGACCGCCGGGCCGCCGGCCGCCGCCCTCACGGCGGCCGTGGGGGGCGTCGAGAAGCCCCTGCGCCTGCCCGCGGACCTGGGCGGTGTGACCCCCCGCTGCCCCGGAAGGTTGTATGAAGGTCCGGCGAACCGGACCTTCATCCTTATCCTTTGGAGTAAGCGATCCCTCCCCCCGCCGCCGGCCCCCCACGACGGCGAAGGGCCTCGGCGCGCCGTCACCCTCCCCGGCCGTCGCAGCCCCGGCCGTCGCCGCGTCGCCGCGACACGCGGACGTCACGGTGGCCCCTGTTCGGCATGGCCGCCGGCTTCATGGTGCTCTCTCTGCTCCAGGCCCCCGGCAAGCTGACCGCTGACACCAAGCTGGACGTCCGCCTCGACCCGTGGGGCTTCATGGGGCGGGCCACCCATCTGTGGAACTCCCTCGCCGAGTTCGGCTACCTGCCCAACCAGTACGTCGGCTACCTGTTCCCGATGGGACCGTTCTGCGGCGCCGGTGACCTGCTCGGGATACCCGCCTGGATCACCCAGCGGCTGTGGATCGCGCTGATCCTCACCGTCTCCGCCTGGGGGGTCGTGCGGCTGGCCGAGGCCCTGCGGCTCGGCGTGCCGCACACCCGGGTGCTCGCCGGACTCGCCTACACCCTGTCCCCGATGTTCCTCGGCAAGATCGGGGCGACCTCCGTGGCGCTCGCGGGCGCCGCCATGCTCCCGTGGATCACCCTGCCGCTCATCCTCGCGCTGCGTCCGGACGGCGCCCTCGGCGCCGACACCGGTACGGCCGCCGCCACCAGTACCACGGCCGCCACCACGACCATCAGTACCACGGCGGCCGATGATGTCGATGCTGCTGACGATCCCGCCCTGGACCCGGGCCGGCGGCTGTCCCCGCGACGGGCGGCCGCCCTGTCCGGACTCGCCATCCTGGGCACCGGCGGAATCAATGCGACGGTCACGCTGTGCGTCCTGCTCTGTCCGGCGGTGGTCCTCGTGTTCGCCGGCGGCACCCGCCGGGCCTGGGCGCTGCGGGCCTGGTGGGTCGTCGCCGTCATCCTCACCTCGGCCTGGTGGCTGCTGGCGCTGATGGTGCAGGCTCGCTACGGGCTGGACTTCCTCGCGTTCACCGAGACCGCCCAGACGACCACGGCGACGACGTCGGTGGCGGAAGCCCTGCGCGGCGCGACGGACTGGCTGGCGTACGTCCAGCTGCCCAGGCCCTGGCTGCCGGCCGCCACCGAGTACGTGTCCCGGCCGGTGCCGATCATCGAATCGGCAGCCGTGGCGGCGATCGGGCTGTGGGGGCTGTCCCGGGCCGATCTGCCCGCCCGCCGGTTCCTGCTGGTGACGTTGGCCGCCGGCACGGTCTCGGTGGCCGCGGCCTATCCGGGGCATCCGGGCAGCCCGCTGGCGGGCGCGGTGCGGGACCTGCTCGGCGACCAGCTGGGCTTCCTGCGCAACGTCTACAAGTTCCAGCCGGTGGTGCGGCTGCCGATCGCGTTGGGGATCGCGCACGCCCTGACGGTCCGACCTGTCAGCCTCACCGCCCGTGTGCGGAGATGGACGACCCGCGGGGCTTCCCACCGGCGCGGCGGGGCTGCAGACATGATCGCGACCGCCGCGGTGAACGTCCCCGTCGTGCTGACCGTGGCCGCGCTGGTCTGCGGCATGACGCCGGCGCTCGCCGGCAGGGCGCTGCAGCCCCGGCCGTTCGCCCGGGTACCCGACTACTGGGTGGCCGCCGCGGACTGGCTGGCCGCCCATCCCCAGGACGGCCGGGCACTGGTGCTGCCCGGCTCGCCGTTCGCCGAGTACGAGTGGGGCCGGCCGCTCGACGAGCCGCTGCAGTGGCTGGCCCGCACGCCGTGGGGGGTCCGCAGCCTGATCCCGCTCGGTGGCACGGGCGTGACCCGGCTGATGGACGGCATCGAGCGCCAGCTCGCCACCGGGTCCGCCGCGGGCCTCGCCCCGGCGCTGGCCCGGGCCGGGATCGGCCAGATCCTGCTGCGTAACGACCTGGAACAGAAGAACTGGGACGTCCCCCCGTCCACCGACGAGCTCCACCGGGCGTTGCGCTCCTCCGGTCTCACCCTGGCCGCCGCGTTCGGCCCGCAGGTGCCGGCGCACGCCTCGGCGAAGGAGCGGCTCGTCCCGGAGCTGCGCAACCCGACCGCGCGGGTACCCGCGCTGGAGGTCTGGACCGTCCCGGGCGGCGCGAAGCTTGTCGACTCCTACCCGGCGGACACCGCCGTCGTCGTCTCCGGCGGCCCGGAGGCGACGGTGCAGCTCGCCGGGCAGGGCCTGCTGAGCAGCGACCGGGCCGCCGTGCTCGCCGCGGACCTCGCCGATCTGTCCTCCGCCGCCGATCCGTCCGCCGCCGTGACGTCCTCGACGAGCCCGGCGGCGATCAAAGTTGCGCCGGGGGAGGTGATCGGCCCGACGACCGCCTGGGTCGACACGGACACCCTGACCCGGCGCGACAGCACCTTCGGACTCGTCCACGACGCCGATTCGTACCTCCTCGGGCCCACCGGCACCGCGGTCGGCAAGACGGGGGAGCCCCACCAGTGGGCCGAGGCCGACGTCGCCGGCCACCAGACGGTCGCGGGTTACGTCGGCGGCATGTCCGTCACCGCGTCCTCCTACGGCTACGACCTGCTCGCCGCGCCGGACCTCGCGCCACCGGCGGCCGTCGACGGCTTCGCCGCGACCGCGTGGACGGCACAGCGCACGAAGGGCACGACGTCGGCCGGGCAGTGTGGATCCAGCTCGATGTCGGCCGGCGGATGACCGTGCCCTACCTCGACGTGCGGCTGCTGTCCGAGGGCTCGTGGCGGCCGGCCGTCGAGGCGCTGCGGGTGTCTAGCGAGGCGGGCTCGGTGGTCACCGAGGTGCGTCCGGTGGAGGACATCCAGCGCCTCGCCGTCCCGGCGGGGCCGAGCCGCTGGTACCGCATCACGTTCGCGCGGGTCGGCCAGGAGACCGACGACACCCTCGGCGCCGGTATTCGGGAGATCACCATCCCCGGGGTCACCTTCCGCCACTACGCGCAGCTCCCCACCGACGTGGCCCGGCGCTTCGCCGCGCCGGACGGGGGGCTGGTCGCCTTCTCGATGGCCCGGGCGCGGGTCGACCCGGCGCAGCCGTTCGGCGGCTCGGAGGAGCTAGCGCTGTCCCGGCGCTTCGAGGTGCCCCGGGACATGACGTTCACGATGAGCGGCTCGGCGAGCTTCATCCCCCCGCCGCGGGGGACACCCCCAGCGGGTGACACTCCGTTGCTGGTCGACTGCGACTGGGGTCCAACCCTGGTCGTTGACGGCACCCGTTACCCCCTGCAGATCTCCGGCCGGGAGAGCGACGTCACCTCGGTGCGGCCGGTGCGGGTGTCGCTGTGCACCGACGGCGGCACGCTGCGGCTCTCGGCGGGGCCGCACCTGCTCGGCGTTGACCAGGGACCAACCTCCATCCCCGTCGACGCGATCGCGCTGGTCGGATCGGGCGCCCAGGTGAGAGCGGCCACGCCGCGGGCGACGACGGTGCACGAGTGGACGGCGGAGCACCGGACGGTCCAGATCGGCGCCGGTGGCCGCGCCTTCCTCGCCGTCCGGGAGAACGCCAACTCCTCGTGGACCGCGAAGCTGAACGGCGCGGCGTTGACCCCGTTGCGCCTCGACGGCTGGCAGCAGGGCTGGATCGTCCCGGCCGGCGCCGGCGGCACGATCGTCATCGACAACGCGCCCGGTGCGGAATACCGCCGCAACCTGGTGGTGGGGCTGTTGCTGGTCGTGGTGCTGGTCGTGCTCGCGGTGCTGCCCGCCCGGTTCCGGCTACGGCCACGATCCGACGAGAACGGCTATCCGGCGCTGCTGAGGTCGCGCCGGTCGCGCCGCCCGGGCCGGCTGGGCCGGCTGGCGGTGTCCCCGCCGGTAGCCGGTGTGGGGTGGACGGTGCTCGCCATGCTGGCGGTGGCGCTGGTGGCGGGCCCGGTGGCGCTGGTCGTACCGGTGTTCGTCCTGGTCGGTCGGCGCTGGCCCGCGGTGCCGGGCCTCTCCGCCGCGGTCGCCATGATCGGCGCGGGAATCGGGGTGGCGGCGCAGCCGGGCAGCCAGCCCGGATCCGGGCAGGGGGCGTTCGGGCCGCTGGTCCAGGTGTTCGGCTCCTTAGCCTTGGCGGCGGTGCTGGCCGCGCTGGCCGGGCGGGCCTGGGACCGTCCCGCCGGCGCCGGCGCCGACTTCGGCGCCCGAGCCGGGTCCGATGTCGGGCATAGGACTCGCAATCCCTATACCGACAGCAAGGGACTCGGTTAGCGTTTTCGTGGCGCCGATCGTTCGGACGTCGTCCACCGTCTGTTTCTGAGGGAGACATCCGGTCATGATCACAGCCAGGCGTGCCGTGCGTGGAGTCCGCGTGGATGCTCTACGGCCGATCGGGGCCTCGCGCCCGATCTGGGCCGATGCGGCGGGCGGGGACGGCGGCGCCGGCGGCACGCCGTCGGTCCTGGGCGACGGGGAGTTGGTGGAGCTGCTCGCCCGGGCGATCCACGACCGCTATCTGGAGCATGAGCTCGGTAAACGGCACGCGGCCGGATCGAGGCCCGGGCTGCGGCCCTGGGCGGAGCTCTCCGAGACGCTGCGGGAAGCCAACCGTGATCAGGCGGCTCATTACGAGACGGTGCTGCGTAACCGTGGCTGGGTGTTCACGCCGGCCGAGCACGACGTCGATCCGGCTGTCGATCCTTTTTCGCTGTCCGCCGCCGAAGTCGAGGAGCTCGCCCGGGCCGAGCACGACCGGTGGTGGCAGCACAAGGAGCGGCAGGGTTACTCCTATGGTCCGGTGCGCGAGGATCTCGGTCCGGACAAGCGTCACCCGTCGATGGTGGACTGGGAGGAGCTGACCGAAGAGGACCGTGATCGGGACCGCGACGCGATCCGGAACATGCCGGCTGTCCTGGCCCGGGCCGATCTGCGCATCACCCGGCGACCCGCCGCCGAGGCGGCTACCCGGTGAGCGGCTGACGGCCGCGACACTCGTCGGCACATTGCCGCTGTCCGCCGGTGACCCCGAAGACCTCTGCGGCCCCTTGACAGCACCCCGACATCAGTGCCGCACCGGCCACCCCCGGCCGCGACACCAGGCTGCCCACCACCAGAATCATCGACTTCGCCGCGCTGCCCGCCCGGGCGGAGACCACCATGGCCGAGCGTATCCGCGACCGGGCAGTGGTGTCCACGAGCATCACGCGGTCTGATTCGCGCGAACAGATGGACCCTCCAGCGCCGAACAGATCGCAGGACCTCATGCCATTTCCGCAGCTCAGCCCGGCGATGACGCTACGAAGGAAACATGCGGCCAGCAGGGAATGACGCACACCACCACGCCAAGTGATCATCATGGTTGGTGCCCTGCCTGGTTGAACGGGTCTCACGTGGCTCCACCTTGCAACGGAGTGATCATTGGCCTCGGAACGCACCTCGCAGGCGAAAGCGCCGGCCGGCGCGCCGAGTAATCAGACACTTCCTCCGAGCCCGGCGAACAAGAGATGGCTGGCGCGGCACAGGTTCGGCCGTTGGCCTCGGCCCGACAGTGGCGGACCCATTACTCTGGCGATGATCTGCACGCTCCCGAAATGGCGGACCGACGGCGGTCCGGCGAGCAGGCCCGGAGAGGACGCACCGTGAGTAGGCCGAGCCAGCGGGCGGAGCAGGACGAGCTGCGAGCGCGGATGCGCGCGGTCGGCATGTCCCACGACGAGATCGCGATCGAGTTCGCCCGCCGTTACAAGTACCGCCCCCGCGCCGCTCACCGGGTCGCCCATGGCTGGACCCAGCAGCAAGCGGTTGATCACATCAACGCTCACGCCGCCCGCATCGGCCTCGACCCCGACGGCGCCGCCACGCGCACCGTGCCCTGGCTCAGCGAACTGGAGAACTGGCCGGTTCCACTCCGGCGCCGGCCTACGCCCCAGCTTTTGGCCTTGCTCGCCGAGGTCTACGGCACCAGCATCCACAACCTTCTCGATCTTGAAGACCGCGAGACCATGATGCCAGCGGATCTGATGGTTATCAGCCAGCTCCACAAAGGGCTGCCACCCATCACGCACCATGGCTCTGAGGACAGGACGGTGTGGGAAGCGGTTCTCGGTGCTGTCTCCTCGCTGAGGACTACCGGGATCGCAGTCGAGAGCATCAGACTCGCGAACCATCCCTATCCTGTGTCTGAGTCGGATGTGTTCAATCAACCGCTGGCCATTGGCACCGCCGGTCCGGTGAAGCATTGGGTCGATCTACTGAGTCTGATCGCGGGGAGAGTCAACGACAGTGGGGCCGGCCCGGTGTGGAGCCTGGTCCAGGGTCAGCTTGAAGTGCTCGATGCGTTCCGCCGGGCGTCAACGGTCGAGGGCCATCGGTTGCTCGCGGTCCAGGCTCGGTGGTCGGAGTTTCTTTCCTGGCTTGCCGACAGCCTCGGACGTCCGGGTGCTGCGCGGAAGTGGGCCGAGTTGGCGTTTAGCCAGGCGACCGAGGCTGGCGACCGTCGCACCGCGAGCTATGTCCTGATGCGACGGGCTCAGCAGGCGGCTGATCAGGGACGTGGCGGGGAAGCTATCGCACTGGGAGAAGGTGCGGCGGCCCTCGATTCCAGCAGTGCGTGTACCGCCGCGCTGTGTCTCGTCCGGCAGGCGCACGGGCATGCCCTCAACCGCGACACCGCAGCCTCCCGTGCTGCGGTCCGTCAGGCGGTTCGGCTGCTGGCTGGTGCTGAGCGCGACCCGGACCCGTTGGATGGGCACTGCACGGACCTCTACGTGGCGGCATACGAAGGTCACTGCCGGCGGCTGGTCGGCGACCTGGACGGGGCGACAAGGCTACTGGACGAGGTGCTGGCGGCCTGGCCGGCCGGGCTGCGTCAGGATGAGGTGATGTGGCGGGCATGGTTGGCGGACGCGCATACCGCTGCCGGGCGCTTGGCCGAGGCGGGAGCTGAGGGCCTGCGTGCGTTGGAACTCGCCCAGGCCACCGGATCGGCGCGCGCTGACTTGGTACTCGGCAGCATGGCGGGAGCGCTCGCGGGAGCCGATCGGGTGGTCGAGGTCGGCCAGTTCCTCGCCGCTCGCCAGGTCGTTAACGCTGCGACGAGGAGACAGCCATCCCTATGATCACCACGGCGACCAGCGCCGAGGCGGAGCGAGTCGACGCGCGGGCGGCCGTGTTGCCGGTGGGCAGTTTCGAGCAACACGGCGCTCACCTCCCCCTCACGACAGACACGTTGATCGCCCAGACGATCGCCGAAGCTGCGGCCGATGCGTACGGCCTGTTCCTGCTTCCGCCGATCACGTTCTCGTGCTCCCATGAGCACGCCTCGTACCCGGGAACGGTGAGCATCTCGTCGGTGACTCTGACCTCGGTCATCCGCGACGTCGCCAGCTCTCTGGGTCGTTCCGGCGTCGCCGCGGTGGTGCTCGTCAACGGTCATGGGGGCAACTACGTCCTGAACAACATCGTTCAGGAGGCCAACATCGGCGGGCCGAGCATGACGCTGTTCCCTGGACGGTCAGATTGGGCGGCGGCCCGCACCGCTGCCGAGTTGGAGACCGACGCCCACGACGACATGCACGCCGGCGAGCTGGAGACCTCCATCCTTCTGCACGTGCACCCCGACCTCGTCCGGCCCGGCTGGGAGACTGCCGACGAGGGAGGCGGCCCCCGACCGCACCTCCTCGTCCACGGCATGACGGCGTACACGCAGACAGGCGTGATCGGCCGTCCCTCGCTCGCTACCGCGGAGAAGGGCAAACGGCTCCTGGACAGCCTGACCAGCCTGATGAGCGCCCACCTCGACGCGCTCGGCCTGACTGGTCGCTGACCATGCCCTACTCCCGGCTTCATCGGCCACCGGAGAACCGGGCTGCGGGGTGAAGCGGCTACACACTGAAACGAAGGTCCGCTGCGCTCAGGCCGCGCCTGGCACCCGAACGACCGGGCATGTATCCCGGCGTGTCTGGCCGAACACACCAACATGGCGGAGGTCATCTTCCCAAGTCAGCGACCGGACAAGGCGCGAAGAGAAAACTTCGCCACCGGGGGAATGACCTTGCGCCGTGGGCGAGGCATTGTTACCTCTCGTTACCGCCGAAGGCCGGCATGGTAACTCCCGGCCCTGCGCCGTCCCGAAGCGAATGCACGTTGTGAGCGTGGTGCTCAGGGATGGTCGGCAGGTACACCGGGGAACGGCACTGAGAGGAGACGTGGATGTCCATCGTGCAGGAAGTCGGCCCATCGGGTCCGGCGCCGGCCGACTGGTTCGACCTGCCGATCACCGTCGTCGATGACAGCACGTGCGTGGCGAGCGACGACTGCGACACCTCGGACGGCTGCTCGTCGACCTGTCCGTCGGCGTGCGCCAGTTCGTAAACGCGGGTCGTCGCCGTGCCGCCCCGACGTCGTCGGGGCGGCACGGGACGCGGATTTGACGAAGGCTGGGGAAGGGACGATGCCGATGGGCGGGGCGCTGTACCGGCCGGCCGGTCCTGCGTTGCTGCGCGCAGCAACGAACGCGCCGGGCAGCGTGGCGTGTTGGCCGGTGTTGGAGGACCCGGCAGCGTGCAGAGAGTGGTTGGCGCAGGTCTGGCCGGCGGCCCGGGAGCCAGTCGCGCTCGCCAGCAGCGCATTGGCTGCCCGGGTCGAGCAGATCGTGGCCGGGCAGCCGGTCACAGACCGACGGCTGCGCGCCGCCGCGGCAACGGTGGTGCGATACCTGCTGCGCGCGGAGGGGCGGGCGACGCCGTTCGCGCTGTTCGCAGGTGTCGCACCGGCCATGTTTGGCCAGGTGGGGACGGTGCGCTTCGGGGATCGCCACAGGTCGGCGGCTCGGGTGGACGCCGCGTGGCTGGGCGAGGTCATCGACCGTCTGGAAACGGGCCCACTGCTGGAGCGGGTGACCGTCGTGTTCAGCGGTCTCGTCGTCGAGCGGGCGGGGCGGTTGATCGTGCCTCACACGGACGGCCAGGCGGAGATCCCTCTTACTCCGCCGGTTCGGCTCGTGCGGGATGCCGCCCGCGATCCGGTGCGCTTCGCTGAGCTGGCCGACAGGCTGAACGAGGCGTTCATCGCCGCGGACCCTGAGCGCATCGAGAGATTGCTGCGTCAGCTCGTCGCCGAACACTTTCTGGTCACCGACCTGCGGGCGCCGATGACGGAGACCGATCCGCTCGGCCATCTGATCACGGTTCTTCGGACGGCAGGTGCGTGCGACCTGGTCGAGGTCGCGCCGCTGGTGGAGGAACTGACCACGATCCACACCCGGCTCGGTGAACTCAACGTGGCGCCGGCCCTGGCGGCGCAAGTGGCGCCACGCACGTCGCTGCTCGCGGCGATGGACCGGATCATGCCCCAGGAGCGCTCGCCCTTGGCACTCGACCTCGTGCTCGACTGCGACTTTCAGCTGCCCGGGTCTGTCGCGTCAGATCTGGCTGTGGCGGCTGGTGTCCTGACGCGGCTGGGCCGAGAACCATTGGGACCTGCGGCATGGGCGGACTAGCACCGCCGGTTCGTCGAACGCTACGGCGTCGGCAGCGTCGTTCCACTGCTTGACGTGCTCGACGACGCATCGGGGCTTGGCTATCCGGCGGGCTATCCGGGCTCGGTGCTGCCGGCGTCCGCGCCGACGGTGAGCGATCGGGATCGGCGGCTGCTTGCCCTGGCATGGGAGGCGCTCGCGGGCGGCGGTCCTGTTGAGCTGACCGATGCGCTGATTGAGCACGTCACCGCCGGTGATCTGTTCGACCCGCGTTTCCTCCAGCCCCATGGAGAGATCGCGGCGAAGATCTACTCCAGGAACGTTAAGGCGTTGAACGCCGGGGACTACCAGCTGGCAGTGACTCCCGCCCGTGCGACCGGAACCCTGACCGCGAGGTTCCAGTCCTCGACTGGTGACGCGGCAATGGCCCGCGCCTACAGATCGGTTCCGGTGCTGCACGAAGGCGCCACTGCGGTACAGCTGTCCTGCCCGTTCAAGTTCGTCCGCGGCCAGAACGTCGCACGGCTGCCCCAGTTCCTGCCCGAGGTACTGGCCCTCGGCGAGCCACCGTCGGACGGGCCGCGCGGGTTGGTGCCTGGAGATCTGGCGCTGACCGCGACCGGGCGGGGCCTGCTTCTGATCGAGGCCGCCACCGGCCGCATCATCGATCCGCAGATCTTTCACGCGCTGACGCTCGACCGGCAGATGCCGCCGCTGGCACGGTTCCTGGCGCACCTGCCGCGCGCGTTCGCCGCCCCGTTGACCGTGTTCGAGTTCGGACCGGCCGCGGGCGCGCTGCCGCACCTTCCCGAGGTCCGCTACGGCCAGATCATCCTGGCACCCGAACGCTGGCGCCTCCACCCCGCCGATCTGCCCGGACTCCACGCGCCGAGCGCCGACTGGAGCGGTGAGCTGGGCCGGTGGCGGCACCGGCATCGGTGCCCAGATCTTCTGGAGCTGGCCGACGGCGACATGACGCTACGGCTGGACCTCACGGTCCCGGCCCATAGCACGATCCTGCGCGAGCAGCTGGCGGACACAGGCGTGGCGACGCTGAACCGAGCCGTACCCGGCGAGGGCCTTGACTGGATCGGGCATGCCCACGAGATCGTCGCCCCCGTGTTCCGCGCTGGGCCACCCGCACCGAACAAGCTCGCCCCGGCGCTAGTCAGCAGGGCCAACGCCGACGGCCACCGCCCCGGCGCCCCGAACGCCCGATGGCTCTCCGCCCGCGTCCACACGCACCCCGCTGCCATGGACCACCTGATCGCCAGCCATCTGCCGGGCCTGCGTACCCAGCTCGACGGCGCGCAGCTGTGGATGGTCCGTTACCGCAACACCGAGCTGACCGACCATCTGCGCATCCGCGTCGCCACCGGCGAGGCGAACCACGCTGCTCGCGCGGCCATCCTCGGCGCGTGGGCCGCCGAGGATGGCCGCGATCGGCGTCGCCGGCCAGGTGGCCTTTGACACCTACTTCCCGGAAGCCGGCCGTTACGGCGCCGACGCGGCTCTTGAGGCCGCCGAAGCCGTGTTCTGCGCCGACACCACCGCCGCGATCACCGCGCTGCGTCAACCACCGGCCGGGCTGCATCCCGACACCGTCACGGCGTTGTCGATGCTCGACATCGCCGACGCGTTCCTCGGCGGCATGCGCCCCGCCGCCGACTACCTGACCACACGCGTCCTCGCCAAGCCGCAGACCATCGATCATCGCGTCGTCGGCGAAACCACCCGGCTGGGCCGTCACAGCGTCCCCAGGGATCTGCCGCACCTGCCTGGCGACCTCGCCAACGCCTGGGCAGCCCGCGCCAAGGCCCTGACCACCTACCGCGCGGCGTTACCCAGCCAGATGAACCCCGCGACGGTCGCCGGCTCCCTACTGCACCTGTCCTACAACCGCCTCCGTGGCATCAACCGCGACCACGAGGCCGCCTGCCTTCGACTGGCACGCAGCGTCGCTCTCGCCTGGCACACCACCCAGCAGGCGGCACCCTCATGAGCACGGCTCCTCTCCACCAGGATGGAGATCGCTGGCGCCGCCGCGACGTATGGCGGTCAGCCCGGCTCATGTCCGGTAGGAACGCGGCAGGCCGTCCCGAGACGGCGACCTCGGGCCGGGAACACCCCGCTGTCTACGCTCCTGCCTCCGAACACCATCCCTTGTGACCGCAGCAGTCGACCTGATCCCACTCCGACAAGGACACGCCCATGACGACCGCGACACCCGACACCGCCGCCGAACTCCACGCCGACATGGTCAAGAAGATCACCAGCAGTCGGCCCAGCCTCGACAGCCCTGTCGTCGAGGCGCTGCACGCGGTGCCCCGGCACCTGTTCCTGCCGGACGCCACGCTCGACGAGGCGTACAACCCCTACAAGGCGGTCATCACCAAGACGGCGCCCGACGGCACGCACCTGTCCTGCGCCTCGGTCGCGACCCTCGTCGCCGGGATGCTGGACGAGCTGCACGTCCGCCCCGGCGAGCGGATCTTCGAGGTCGGTGCCGGCACGGGCTACAATGCCGCGCTGCTCGCCGAACTCACCGGCCCCGACGGGCTGGTCGTCACCGCCGACATCGACGAGGATGTCACCGGACAGGCATCGATCGCCCTGGCTGCGGCGGGCTACAGCGGCGTGCGGGTCCTGACCCGCGACGGCGCGCTCGGCGACGACACCACCGCACCCTTCGACAAGATTGAAGTCACCGTCGGTGCGTGTGACATCCCCGATGCCTGGTTCACCCAACTCGTCCCCGGCGGACGGGTAGTCCTGCCGCTGCGCTGGCGGGGCCAGACCCGCGGCGTCGCCTTCGTCAAGGGCGACGACAGTGTACTCCGCTCGGAGTCGGTGTTCCTCTGCGGCTTCGTCCCCATGATCGGCCAAGGCATCGAACGCGTCGCCACGCTCCATACCGACCCCCTCGTCCAGATCCACTACGACATCGACCAGGACATCGATCCGGCCCAGCTGACCGGCATCCTGAACACCCCGCGGACCAGCGCCTGGTCCAGAATCACCGTTGGCCCGCAGGACCCCATCGACGGGATCTGGCTACGCGCCACCGCGACCGATCCCGCCGTCTGCCGCATCAACGCCAGCGCCGGCGCGGTCAGCGCCGACCTTTGCACGCCCTTCATCCCGAACCTGAGCCCCACGCTGATCGCCGGCTCCTCACTGGCCTACCTCATCAAGCGCCGGTCGGACGGCCCCGACCCGGTCTACGAACTCGGCGCCCACGGACACGGACCCGACGGCCACGCCCTCGCCGAGCGGCTGTGCGGACACATCCACACCTGGAACACCGACCGCAAAGCCCGCCCGTCCCTGACCGCCATGCCTCTGACCGCTCAGGCCAGCATTCCCAACCACGCGATCGTCAAGAAAGACTGCGCGATCATCGTCACCTACTGAACCACCTGCCCGCGTCGGCGAGACGGCACCTGCCAGCGGCGTCTCTTGGACACCACTGGCTTGCTGTCCCTCGCCGAACCGACCGGATCGTCCGGAGGTGCCTCATGCTCCTGAGCAGCGACCTGCGAACGCGTGCCTCCTCCGTCGCGGCCCGTCTCGCCGACGCGCTGACCGCACCACCCCCACCCCATGCCGGTAACGATCAGGCGTCGACCAGAGAGCCCTGGCGCGGCCAGTCGCTGGCCGCCGGCGCCGCGGGCGTCGCCGTGCTCCACGGCCTACGCGCCCGCGATGGCGTCGGTAGCTGGGCCACCGTCGACGCCTGGCTCAAAGCCGCCACATGCGAGAAGCTGAGCGTCGGGGCGCGAGCCGGCCTGTGGTTCGGCGCCCCGGCCCTCGCGTTCACGCTCGCCACGGCAGCTCCACCCGGCCGCTACCGATCCGCCCGCCAGCACCTGGACAGCGCCGTCACGGCGATGACCGACCTGCGCCTCGCCGCAGCCAACCGGCGTATCGATGCCGGCCAGCGACCGGAACGCGCCGAATACGATCTCGTCCGCGGCTTGACGGGACTCGGCGCTCACCTCCTCACCTCCCGCCCAGACGCAGATCAGCTTCGCCGGGTCCTGGCGTACCTCGTCCGCCTCGCCGAACCCCTGCCTGCCATTGGCACAGGTGGCCTGACACTGCCGGGCTGGTGGAGCGGCGACCTTCCCGTCGGAGCGCCGGCTGACGCGTTCGCGGACGGTCACGCCGACCTCGGGATGGCCCACGGCGTCGCAGGTCCTCTCGCGCTACTCGCTCTCGCCCACCGCCAGGCCATCGTCGTGCCCGGCCACCTCGACGCCCTGCACCAAATCTGCGACTGGCTCGACGCCTGGCGCCAGGAGAGCTCAACCGGCCCCTGGTGGCCCGAGAAGATCACCCTCCGCGAGCTGAGCGCCGGCCGCCCCGCCCAAACCGGCCCAGGCCGCGTTTCCTGGTGCTACGGCGCCCCCGGCCTTGCCCGCGCCCAGCAACTCGCCGCCCTCGCGCTGGCCGACACATCGCGCCAGAAACGCGCCGAGTCCACGCTCGCCGCCTGCCTCGACGACCCCGTCCAACTCGCCAGACTCGTCGACCCGGCACTCTGCCACGACTGGGCCGGCTTGATCGCCACCGTCCACCACGCCGCCGCCGACGCCCGCTACCACCCACTCGGCAGCCACCTCCCAGCCCTAACCGATCAACTCCTCGACAGCCTCGACCCGGCAGAGCCCGCCAGCAGCCGATCACCCGGCCTCATCGAGAGCGCCGCCGGGATCGCTGCCGTCCTGCATGGCCTCGCCACCGACAGCACAGCTACCTGGGAAACCGTGCTTCTCCTCGGCCGAACTTA
>NZ_CDWTNB010000099.1:0-14354 GCF_977947065.1 Frankia sp. CgJB1 | reverse complement strand
CTTCAACGTCTGAGCAGCCTCCCGACCGCTATGGCCGGACCGCGAAGGAATGCGAGTCCGGAAGTAGCTTTGGGATCAACGGCCGCCTCTACAGCGAGGCTGTGGCCGCGGCCTGAAGATCTCCGGCGGCCGTGGTCACCGCGCTAAACGAGCTGCCGGGTGCCCCGGGTGGCCGCGGCGACGACCGCCTCGACCGGTCCTCGCATCCCGCTCGCCCGCCAGGCGGTGGCGACGGTCAGGGCCACGGCCGCCTGGAGCAGGAAGGACGGCGTCGGGTCCGCGGGGAGGAAGGATGCGGACATCACGATCACGTGGGCGCAGTAGAGGGTCAGCGTCATCGATCCGACGGCGATGAGCGGGACCAGCATCAGGGGCGGCAGCAGCCGGCTCAGGAGCAGGACGAACCCGAGCAGGGCGACCGCGGTCGCGTTGGTGTGCAGCAGATCGACGGGCGTGGACGAGTGCGGGGTATCGACGGCCAGCCACCACCAGGTGTTCGTCGGGGTGCTGCCGTACAGCCCGGCGTCGAGGATGGAGCGCACCGGCAGCGGCCTGACTCCCGCGACCTCGACGGGATCGACGGATTCGAGTGCGGCCATGCCTGCGGCGTGCCGGAGCAGTGCCCAGGAGGCCAGCGACGCCGCCGCGGCGATCGTGCCACCCCCCGCGAGCAGGGCGGCGGCGACCCGCGTGGACCGTAGATCCAGCCGGCCGGCCGCGAGTCCCACACAGAGATACCCGAGCCAGGCGAGCGCCGGATAGAAGCCGGTGAAGCCCATCTCCAGGGTCAGGCTCACCGGGTGGGTGAACACCCGGCCGAAGGTTGGGTCGTCAAGGGTCGGGGACGGCAGATGGTCCCGGCTGAGGAGGCCTGCGGCCGGGACGACCGCGAACGCCAGCACCGTGACGACGACCAGCGCTCCGAGCGGAGCCCGCAGCAGCGGCACGGCCAGGATGAACATCAACGCGTAGTAACAGAGGATCACCGCGATGCCAGAGTGGGTGTAGCCGAGGGCGAGGCCGATCGTCCCGATGCAGGCCGCTCGTGCCACAGTCGACGTGCGCGCCTGTGGCGCCGGCAGCCGGCCGGTCGACAACGCCAGCGCCACCCCGGCGAGTACCGCGAAGGCCGCCGAGGCCCGGCCGGAGGCGAGCAGATGCGCGGGGGTCGCCGCCCCGTCATCCTCGACCGCGGGATAGACGTGCGTCGCGACCATGCCGATCAGGGCGATGCCCCGCGCCGCGTCGACTCCGCGTAGGCGGCCTCCCCCGGGGGCCTGCGGGTAACGGGGCTGAAGCATCGCGGGCACGCCCTTCACACTGGTCTCCGGGCGGGGGTAGGTTTCGTCCGGCCCGCCGGGAGTATCTCCGGGCCGATGCGGGCACCGCGACCGTGGCTCGGCAGTCAACGACTGATGAGTGGCAAGGAGAGGGGGATGGCGTGATCTGCCATCTGGTGGGCCGGTCCGAGTGGGCGGCCGGGGCTGGCGGGTACCGCCCGGCGAGCCTGGCATCCGAGGGGTTCATCCATTTCTCCGCCCCGGAGCAGGCCGTGGCCACCGCGAACCGGTACTACGCCGGGCATGCGGACCTGCTGCTGGTCGTCGTCGACCCGGAGTGGCTGAGCGCGGAGCTGCGCTGGGAGCCGCCGGCGGCCGGGGCGCCCGCCGGCCAGGCGCCCGCGGGGGGCACGCCCGCGCCAGGGGAGCTCTTCCCGCATCTCTATGGGATGATCGACACCGGCGCGGTGACGATCGTCGTACCGTTCCCGCCTGATCCGGATGGTGTCTTCAGGATGCTGCCCAGCCTCTGGTGATCTCCAGATCTGTTCGGTACGAGACGTCTGTTCGGTACGAGAGCTCAGTACGAGACACCGGCCGAGTACAGGATCTGTGAGATCCTGCGGGCCAGGGCCACGTCCAGCTCGGTGACGCCGCCGACCGAGTGGGTCCAGACCGTGAAGGTCGTTGTTCCCGGGCCCCGCTCGACGACCGGATGATGGTTCATCGCGTCCGCTGCCTGCATGACCTCGGCCACGATCGCATCGGCCTCGTCCCCGTCCAGCATGATCTCCAACTGGATCCGGTCGGCGTCGCCGATCCAGCCGGGTAGTGCCGCCAACGCCTCGGCGACTTCGGTGGTGTCCAGTCTGCTCGGCATACCGATTCCCTCCGGCTGGTGATTCTCTGATTCTCTGGCTTGCGGTCCGACGTCCCGCTGCTGGGCGAGCCGTCCTGGTGGAGCCACCCGAAAGGCTCATCAGACACGATCCGCCGGGAACGGATCCACGGCTGGCCGGACTCTGGGAGAGTCCGGCACCATGAACGCGGATGTGGAGGGCTTGGATGCCCTCCCTTCTACCCATGGACGACGGCGTGGAACACCCGAGGACCGGGACGGCAGCGACGTCCCGGTGGTGAGGGGACGTCTGGTCGTCGCCGTCGCGCTGCTCGACGATGATCGCCGGGTGCTGGCCGCCCGGCGCCGGGAACCGCATCCCTATGCCGGGATGTGGGAGTTTCCGGGCGGCAAGGTCGAGCCCGGCGAGCACGAGCTCGACGCGCTCGCCCGGGAGTGCCGGGAGGAGCTCGACGTCGAGATCGAGGTCGGTCCGCCGCTCGGCGAGGTCGGGCTGTCCAGCCCCGGGTGGGTGCTGCGGGTGTGGCTCGGCCGGGTGACGCGCCGGCAGCCCCAGCCCGTCGAGCATGACGAGCTGCGCTGGCTCGGCGTAGCCGAACTGGACGATGTCCGGTGGATGCCGGCCGACGGGCCCCTGGTGGCGGAGTTGCGCCGCGTGCTGTCGACTCCCGGATCGCTTTTCTGAACGCCGGCGACGGGAGGTCGCGGACCGGTGAAGCCCGTTGTAGCCGTGGCATCCGTACCATGAGTGGCGGTGCGACCGTTGCCGGTGTACGCGTGACGGGCAGATCGTCGTGCCGCGGCGCCGACACCATGGCGGGCACCCGCCAGAACGTTCGCGTCACCGGTTCATGCGTTACCGTCGTTTCATGCGGTGACGTCGTCGTCGTTGTTGCGGGGTCGCGAACCCCATGTCCGCCCCGGAGCGCATCACCGTGTCTCTTCGTGCCGATCTTCGAAACGTGGCAATCATCGCCCATGTCGACCACGGCAAGACCACCCTCGTTGACGCCATGCTGCGCCAGTCCGGCGCGTTCGGCGAGCATGCCGAGCTCACCGACCGCGTGATGGACTCGATGGACCTGGAGCGTGAGAAGGGCATCACGATTCTCGCGAAGAACACCGCGGTCCGTTACGGCGACATCACGATCAACATCGTCGACACGCCCGGTCACGCCGACTTCGGCGGTGAGGTCGAGCGCGGCCTGTCGATGGTCGACGGCGTCCTGCTGCTCGTGGACGCGAGTGAGGGCCCACTGCCCCAGACGCGCTTCGTCCTGCGCAAGGCGCTCGCGGCGCGGCTGCCGGTGGTGCTCGTCATCAACAAGGTGGACCGGTCGGACGCCCGGATCACCGAGGTGGTCGACGAGACCTACGAGCTCTTCCTCGACCTCGACGCCGACGAGGACCAGATCGACTTCCCGATCGTCTACTGCAACGCGAAGGCGGGCCGTGCCTCCACCACCCGCCCGGCCGACGGGGTGAGCCCGGACTCACCCGATCTCAAGCCGCTGTTCGACCTTCTGCTGGAGACCGTGCCGGCCCCGTCGTTCGATCCGGACGCGCCGCTGCAGGCCCTGGTCACCAACCTCGACGCGTCCCCGTACCTCGGCCGGCTCGCGCTGTGCCGGGTGCACAGCGGCACGATCAAGCGTGGTCAGCCGGCGACGCTGTGCCGGGCCGACGGCAGCCAGCAGCGCGTCAAGATCAGCGAGATGCTGATGACGCAGGCGCTCGAGCGGGTGCCGGCGGAGTCGGCCGGGCCGGGCGACATCATCGCCATCGCTGGCATCCCCGACATCACGATCGGGGAGACCCTCGCCGACGCCGATGATCCCCGGCCGCTGCCGGTCATCACCGTCGACGAACCGTCCATCAGCATGACGATTGGCATCAACACCTCCCCGCTCGCCGGCCGTTCCGGCAAGAAGCTGACGGCACGGCTGGTCAAGAACCGGCTGGACGCCGAGCTCATCGGCAACGTGTCGATCCGGGTACTGCCCACCGAGCGGCCGGACACCTGGGAGGTGCAGGGCCGCGGGGAGCTGCAGCTCGCCGTGCTCGTCGAGCTGATGCGGCGCGAGGACTTCGAGCTGACCGTCGGCAAGCCGCAGGTCGTCACCCGCATTGTCGACGGCAAGATCCACGAGCCGGTGGAGCGCCTCACCATCGACGCGCCCGAGGAGTTCCTCGGCACGCTGACCCAGCTGCTCGCGCTGCGCAAGGGCCGGGTCGAGCAGATGGTCAACCACGGCACCGGCTGGATCCGGCTGGAGTACCTGGTCCCGGCCCGCGGGCTGATCGGGTTCCGGACCGAGTTCCTCACCGAGACCCGCGGTACCGGGCTGCTGCACCACGTCTTCGACCGGTACGAGCCCTGGTTCGGGGAGCTGCGCACCCGGGCGACAGGCTCCATGGTCGCCGACCGCAGCGGGGTGGCGACCGCGTACGCCCTGTTCAACCTCCAGGAACGCGGCACGATGTTTGTCGGGCCGACGACCGAGGTCTACGAGGGCATGATCGTGGGTGAGAACTCCCGGGCGGACGACATGGACGTCAACCCGACCAAGGAAAAGAAGCTCACCAACATGCGTTCATCCACCGGCGACGAGCTGGTCCGGCTCACCCCGCACCGGGTACTCACCCTTGAGCAGGCGTTGGAATTCTGCCGCGAGGACGAGTGCGTGGAGGTCACCCCGGGCTTCGTGCGGCTGCGCAAGGTGGCGCTGACCGCCGCCGAACGCGAGAAGATCCGCTCCCGCCGCCGAGCCTGAGCCCGGTCCCCAGATTGCGGCAAAGTCGCCCGTAGGGTCGTCAATGTGACGACAGTTGCCCCATCATCACCCTCTACTGCGCCACTTCCCGCCCGGCGGGCGATGTTCGCGCACGCCTACCCCGATGACGAGGTGATCTCGACGGGGATCGCGCTTGCCTCGTACGCCGCCGCCCCCGACACCCACGTCACCCTCGTGACGTGCACATTGGGGGAGGAGGGAGAGGTACTGGTGCCCGAGCTGATCAATCTGCAGGCGGATCGGGGCGATCAGCTCGGCGGCTACCGGATCGGCGAGCTGGCCGGTGCCTGCGCCGCGCTCGGCATCACCGACCAGCGTTTTCTTGGCGGTCCCGGGCGTTGGCGGGACAGCGGGATGATCGGTACCCCTGCCAACGACCATCCCCGCTGTCTGTGGCGGGCGGACCTGGACGAGGCCGCGGCGGAGCTGGTGCGGATCGTGCGCGAGGTCCGGCCGCAGGTGCTCGTCAGCTACGACGCCCGCGGTGGTTACGGGCACCCCGATCACATCCGGGCCCACGAACTCACCCGGAGGGCCTTCACCGACGCCGCCGACCCGTCCTTCGCCCCGCAGGCCGGTCCGGCCTGGCAGGTCGCCAAGCGCTACGAGACGGCGCTGGCGCGGTCGAGCGCCGTCGCGGGCTTCGAGTACTTCCGCGATTCCGCCGCTGAGAGCAGCCCGTTCGCGGGTCTGAAGTCCGTGGACGAGCTGGGGATGACGCTTGTCGACGATGCGGACATTACGACCGAGCTCTCCGCTCCCCACTTCTTCGAGGCGAAGATCGCCGCCATGCGGTCGTACCGGACACAGATGAGCGTCGACGGGTTCTTTTTCGCGCTCGCCGACGGCATCGGTCAGCGAGCCTGGAGTGTCGAGCACTTCGTGCTGGCCGAGGGCGCCCGGGGGCCGGGGGACGGTCCGGGCGAGCGGGAGCGGGACCTGTTCGCCGGTCTCGTGTGTGAGTCCTGATCGACTCCAACGCCCCGGCCCGCTGACGACCTGGCCCGCTCGCCCGCCTGCCGGCCGCGGTGGCACAGGCACCTCGGTGGGAATGTTCTGGACGGCCCCGTGTTCGTAACGCTGTAATCAATGTAAGTGTGGCGTCGGCCGAGGAGGTCGGATGCGGACCACACGTGCCAGGGGAGACGGACCCGACCCGGCGCGGCCCGGCGGTTCCCCGCCGGTCGAGCCGCTGGACGCCTATTCCGCGGTCGTGACCCGGGTGGCCGCGGCGCTGACCCCGTCGGTGGCGAGCCTACGGGTGCGTACCCGGAGCGGCGCGGGGGCCGGTTCCGGGGTGGTGTTCACCGACGACGGGTTCCTGCTGACCTCCGCGCACGTCGTCGAGGGGCATCGGGCCACCTCCGGAGCGTCGGTCGGGCTGGCGCAGTTCGCGGACGGCACCGAGCGCGAGGTCGACCTGGTGGGTGCCGATCCGCTCTCGGACCTGGCCGTGCTGCGGGCCCGGGGCACGACCCCGCCGGCTGCCGTCCTCGGGGACGCCGCGGGTCTGCGGGTCGGCCAGCTCGTCGTGGCTGTCGGCAACCCGCTGGGGCTCACCGGCAGCGTGACCGCCGGGGTCGTCAGCGCCCTCGGCCGGTCGTTGCCGACCCGTTCGGGCTCGGCCGTGCGGGTGGTCGACGAGGTGATCCAGACCGACGCGGCCCTCAACCCGGGTAACTCCGGCGGGGCGCTGGTCACGGCCGACGCCCGGGTGGTGGGGGTGAACACCGCTGTCGCCGGTGTCGGCCTGGGGCTGGCCGTCCCGGTGAACGACACGACGAGGAAGATCCTCGCCGCGTTGATGCGCGACGGCCGGGTCCGCCGGGCGTACCTGGGGGTCGCGGGGGCGGGCGTTCCGCTGCCGCCCGCCGTGGCCGAGCGGATCGGGCAGCGCCACGGTGTCTGGCTGGCCGAGGTGGTTGTCGGCAGCCCGGCCGGGATCGCCGGGCTGTTCACCGGGGATCTCGTCCTGTCGGTGGCCGGGACGCCCGTCGTTACCCCGGGTGATCTCCAGCGACTGCTGACCGAGGGCACGATCGGCCGGTCAGTGGAACTCACGGTGTGGCGGCGGGGCGCGTTGGTGGACGTGATCGTCGTACCCGCCGAGCTGGTGACCGCCTGAGGACCGGGCGGGCCCGGCGGACGATGTCCTACTGTCGGAGAATGCCCCGTCCCAGCGCCGGTCCCCGCCGGACGCCGCCCTCAACCCGGTTGTCCCGACAGCCGGCGCGGCCGTCGTTGCAACCGTCCCCGGACCCGCAACCCGGCAGGGCCTTTCTGACCGCCTCCTACACACTGGGGGTATTTCTGGGGGTCGGGCTGGGTCTCTACGGCGTCTTCCTCGTTCCCGCCGGTCCGCGGCCGGGGGGGATGCTGCTGTCGCTCGGCGTACTGGTCGCGCTGGTGGGCAACGGGGGTGCCGCGCTGCTGGTGCGGTGGCTGACGGGCACCCGGCTGGGACCCACGACCGTGCTCATCGGCTGGGCCGTCGTCGTGCTGCTGTTCGCCAGTTCCCGCCCCGAGGGGGACCTGTTGTTGCGGGCGAGCGGATTCGGGTACGCGTTCCTGTTGCTCGGGGCACTGAGCCCGATCGCGGTTATCGTCCTCGCCGGGGCACGGCGGGGGCTCGCGGTGCTTCCTCCCGGTCGCTGAGCACCGGTCCGGCCACCCGGTCGTCCGGTCACCCGGTCGTCCGTCTCGCCCTGGGAGATGTCACCGGCTCTTGTGATGTGGGAGATGTCACCGGCCCTTGGGGACTGTCGCCCACGTGGTGAGCCCACGCGGTGAGCGGAGCGGGTAGCGTGGTCGGGTGGGCAGTCCTGCGCACCGTGGAGAGAACCGGGCCGGCGCGCCCGCCTCCCAGACCTCCCAGACCCTCCAGGCCGACCGGCCGACGCTGCGGACGGCGGACTTCCGCAGGGCGGTCGGCAGGTTCGCTACCGGAGTGACGGTCCTCACGACCGTCGCCGACGGTCGCCATCTCGGCATGACGGCGAACTCGTTCGTCTCGGTCTCCCTCGACCCGCTGCTGGTGCTCGCCAGCATCCGCCGGGACGCCCGCTTCCATGGTCCGCTCATGGCCTCGGGGGTGTGGGGAGTCTCGGTGCTTGCCGAGGACATGGCCGAGACGTCGCGCTACTTTGCGAAACGCGCGTATGACCAGCCCGGCGACATGTTCGCGGGATGGGAGCACTCGATCGGGCCAGAGACCGGAGTGGTCCTGTTCGACGGCGCGCTGTCGGTCTTCGAGTGCCGGACAGTCACGACCCATCCCGGGGGGGATCACACCCTCGTCCTCGGTGAGGTCGTTTCGTTCGCCCAGCCGCGGGACGATGTCGGACCGCTCGTCTTCTACGACGGGCGCTACCTCGACCCGGTGGGTGCGGATACGGGAGGAACAGAGGCGCGGAGGGAAACAGACGGTTCCCGAAGCTAACGGGCGATTCCCGAGGCGAGCGGGCGGTCTCCGGGGCTAGTTGAGCCGGGCGCGGGCCGCGGCGGCGGCTTGGCGGGCGGCCGCCGCGGCGGCCGGCTCGACCGCGGCCACCGTGTTGGCGAACGCGGCCAGATCGGTGGCCCCGCCGAGAAAGTCGCCCAACCGGACGCGGAGCTCGCCGCGCTCCCGGCGCAGGCTCGCCGGGTGGTGGGGGAGCAGCAGGGACAGCTCGACGGCCCACAGCCGCATGTGCGGCGCGTCCGAGCGCGCCCCGAGGACCCGGATGTTGCCGAGGATCCGGGTGAGCACATCCTGCGCGCTCATCGGGGCGAGGTGGGCACGGGTGAAGGCGAACCCGGCCGCGCGTACCTTTTCTGCGGCGTCGTGCACCGTCAGTAGCCGGCCGGCGGCGAACGGATCGACGAGCACGTGGTCCTGGGGGGAACCCACCGCGACCACGACGTGCCCCGGAAGCCCGACGGGATAGGCGGGGACCCCGAGCCGGGCGGCCACCTCGAGCCAGACGACGGAGAGCAGGATCGGCAGGCCGCGCCGCCGGCGCAGCACATCGGGGAGCAGCGAGGAGCGGAGGTCGGTGTAGTCGTCCTCGGCCCCGGCGAAGCCGGCGGCGAGCCCCAGGGACTCGTGCAGCGTCTCGGCGGCGATCCTCGGGTCGAAATCCCCCGCTCCCGGGCCGACCCCCTCCAAGCGCCCCGCCGCCTCGGATCCGGATCCCGGCTGTGCCTGCCCGGGTGGTGCCTGCCCCGGTGCGCCGGTCTGGCGTGCCATCGGCGTACCGTGGTCGGCCCGGGGGAACCGGGACCGTCGGCTCGAGGTCGTCCGCGCGGCGAGCAGTGGACGGGCCTGCGCGGCGAGTGTGTCGAGGGCGTTCAGGGTGGCGGTGGCGTCGGGGATGTCGGCTGCCGGGTCGACCTCGGCGGTGAGCAGATGGCAGGCGACCGCCAGGTCGATCGGCTCGCGGCGCACGACCTCGGCGAACCTGCCGCGGCTGCGGGTGCTCACGAGAGCTCGCTCGGAGCGTTCACGCCGGGGGCAGCCGCCTCCGGGGCAGCCGCTCCTGGTGGGGCAGCCGCCTTCGAATCGGGCGCCTCTGGATCGGGCGTGTCCGGATCGGGCGGGTCCGGGACGGTCGTCCCCAGGACAGTCGCCTTCGGGGTAGTCGTATTCGGGACAATCTCCGTGAGAGCCGTCGCACCCGGGACATTCCGCGTACGTCGTGTCGGTGGGCGGGGTGGGATGACGCGTGCCGCTACGACGGCATCCTCGGTAACCTGGACGGGTGTGCCCTCGGCAGTGACAACCGTGAGCACACCCGATGACCATGACCGCAACGTTCCGAGAACATCACTGAGAGATACCGGTCCGGGGATGCGGTGGCGGAGCATAACTCGCGCGCCGATATCGGCCGGAGTGATGCGGACGACATACACCACCAGCGCACGCCCTTGTTGTCGACACGGAACTGTCCAGGTCGATACTAAGGACTCAGTCGCCCGTGAGCCCGAGGAGGAAAAACCGGTGACCTACGTCATCGCAGAGCCCTGCGTCGATGTCAAGGACAGGGCCTGCATCGAGGAGTGCCCGGTCGACTGCATCTACGAAGGCGGACGGATGCTCTACATCCAGCCTGACGAGTGCGTCGACTGTGGTGCCTGTGAGCCGGTCTGCCCGGTGGAGGCCATCTACTACGAGGACGACGTTCCCGATCAGTGGAAGGGGTACACCGACACCAACGCGAACTTCTTTGAGGAGCTCGGGTCGCCTGGCGGCGCATCGAAGGTCGGCGCCTTGGACTTCGACCCGCCGACGGTCGCCGCGCTGGCTCCTCAGGGCGAGTCCTGAGCGGCCCTGGGAGACCCGGCAACATCTCCGGAGTCCCGCGGTCACCGGCCCGGTCCCGGGTGCGGCTGCCCGACTTCCCGTGGGACCAGCTGGTCTCCTTCAAGGAGAAGGCCCGGCTGCATCCCTACGGGTTGGTCGACCTCTCGGTGGGTACTCCGGTCGACGCCGCGCCGGCCGTCGTGCAGCAGGCGCTGGCCGGCTCCGCTGACGCTCCGGGGTACCCGCTGACCGCGGGTACCCCGGAGCTGAGCGAGGCGGCGGCCGGCTGGCTGGCCCGCCGGCTCGGCGTGCTCGTCGACCCGGGCGCGGTGCTGCCTGTGCTCGGGACGAAGGAACTGGTGGCTCAGCTCCCCGGTCAGCTCGGGCTCGAACCTGGTGACCGGGTGTGGGTGCCGACTCCGGCCTATCCGACCTACGAGGTCGGCGCGCTGCTCGCCCGCTGCGAACCGGTGGTGGGCCCGGCCGACGGGGTGACCCTGATCTGGTTGAACTCGCCGGGGAACCCGACCGGGCGGGTGCTCACGGTCGACGAGATGCGCGCCGTGGTCACCTGGGCGCGGGAGCGCGGTGTGATCGTCGCCAGCGACGAGTGCTACATCGAGCTGGGCTGGGAGAGCCGGCCCGTCTCGGTGCTGCACCCCGACGTGTGCGGCGGCTCCCACGAGGGACTGCTGGCGGTGCATTCGCTGTCGAAGCGGTCCAACCTCGCGGGATACCGGGCCGGGTTCGTCACCGGTGACTCGGCCCTGGTCGAGGGCCTCCTCGCGGTCCGCAAGCACGCCGGCTTCATGA
Source organism: Frankia sp. CgJB1 (assembly GCF_977947065.1). NCBI lineage: Bacteria > Bacillati > Actinomycetota > Actinomycetes > Frankiales > Frankiaceae > Frankia > Frankia sp. CgJB1. The sequence continues at coordinate 3,326 of NZ_CDWTNB010000099.1, read as the reverse complement.
TGCCGACGCCCGTGCAGGCCGCCATGGCGGCCGCGTACGCCGACGACATGCATGTGGCGGATCAGCGGGCGCGCTACGCCAACCGGCGGGCCGTCCTCGCGGCGGCACTCGCGGTCGCGGGATTCACCATCGATCACAGCGAGGCCGGCCTCTACCTGTGGGCAACCCGGGGTGAGGACGCCTGGGCCACGGTGGACGCGCTGGCCGAGGTCGGGATACTCGTCGCGCCCGGGACGTTTTACGGGGAGGCTGGCCGGTATCACGTCCGGATCGCCCTGACCGCTGCGGACTCGCAGGTGGCGACCGTTCCCGAACGGATGACGATGCTGTCGCCGGTCGCCGCCACGGGGCAGCCCGACTACGGCGCTCGGCCTGGCCACGGCGCTCGGCCCGACTACGGTCAGTCGATCGCTCAGGGTAGCTATGGGGGCGCCGAGCCGGACATCCGTTAGCACCCGGCCCGGATCCGTGGCCCCGCTACCTCGCGAGGCCGGGGCCACCTCGTAGGGTCGGGCTTGTGAGCGCCTCGAACACATCCCTCGACTCTCCGATCGATCCCGCCGTCGACGAACTGTGGGAACGGCGGGCGGAGCTGAACACTGACGACGCCGACGCCCGCAAGATCGTGGTGGCCGCCGTCGACGCCATCGATGCGGGCGTGGCCCGGGTCGCCACGGTCACCGCGGGCGGCTCGGTCGCCGTTGACGAGCGGGCCAAGCGGGCGATCCTGCTGTCCTTCAAGGTTCTCGCCATGGTCGAGTCGTCCGCGGGTGACTTCCGCTTCCATGACCGGGTGCCGCTCAAGACCCGATTCGACGGCGTGCGGGTGGTACCGGGCGCGATCGTGCGCTGGGGCGCGCACGTCGAGCCCGGGGCCGTCCTCATGCCGAGCTACACCAACATCGGCGGCTACGTCGGTGCCGGCACCCTCGTCGACACCTGGGCCACGGTCGGGTCCTGCGCCCAGGTCAGCCGCAACGTGCACCTGTCCGGTGGGGCCGGGCTCGGCGGGGTTCTGGAGCCGCCGAACGCGGTCCCTGTCGTCGTCGAGGACGACGCCTTCGTCGGCAGTCGCTGCATGGTGGTGGACGGCGCGCGGGTGCGCCGCGGGGCCAAACTCGGCGCCGGGGCGATCCTGACCGCCTCCACCCATGTCTTCGACGCCACGACCGGCGCGGAATACCCGCGCGGGGAGATCCCGGAGCGGGCGGTCGCGGTCGGTTCCAACCGGGTGAAGTCGTTCCCGGGCGGGGAGTTCGCGATGCCCTGCATCCTGGTGCTGCGGACGCTCGCCGAGGGCGAGATCCACGACAAGCTGGCGCTGAACGACATCCTGCGGGAGCACGGCGTCGCCGGCTAACGATCCTGTCACCGGTTAACGATTCGCTGGCCCGGTGGCCGTAGGGTGACGGCATGAGCCTCGACCTCACGGCGCCCGTCGGCGAGCTGACCCGGGCGCTGGTCGACGTGCCCTCGGTAAGTGGGGACGAGGCCGCCCTCGCGGATGCGGTGGAGAAGGCGCTCACCGCGGTGGACGGGCTGCGGGTCGACCGGGACGGTGACGCCGTGGTGGCCAGGACCGAGCTGGGGCTGCCCGGCCGGATCCTGCTCGCCGGCCATCTGGACACCGTTCCGCTGGCGGGCAACCTGCCCTCGCGTGTGGTGGGCGGGCGGCTCTACGGCTGCGGGACCTCGGACATGAAGGCAGGGGTCGCGGTCGCGCTGCGGCTCGCGGGCACGCTCCCGGTCGCCACGCCCGGCGCGATGAGTCACGACGTCACCTGGGTTTGCTATGACCACGAGGAGGTCGAGGTGGCCCGCAACGGGCTGCGCCGGCTCGCCGCCCGGCACCGGGACTGGCTGGCGGCGGATCTGGCCATCCTGATGGAACCGACCTCCGGCGAGATCGAGGCGGGTTGCCAGGGCACCCTGCGGGTGGTCGTGACGCTCCCCGGCACCCGGGCGCACTCGGCCCGGTCGTGGCTCGGGGACAACGCCATCCACAAGGCCGGCGATCTGCTCCGCCGCCTCGCCGGCTACCGGGCGCGGACGGTGACGCTGGACGGCTGCACTTACCGCGAGGGGCTCTGCGCGGTGCGGATCGACGGTGGGGTAGCGGGCAACGTGATCCCCGACCGGTGCCAGGTCACGGTAAACTTCCGGTTCGCCCCGGACCGCGGCCCCGACGAGGCGGTGGAGCATGTCCGCGAGGTGTTGGGGGGCTACGACGTCGAGGTCACCGATCTCGCTGGCGGGGCGCTGCCCGGGCTCGCCGCCCCGCCCGCGGCGGCGTTCGTCGTCGCCACCGGTCGAGTGCCGGTGGCGAAGTACGGCTGGACGGACGTGGCGCGCTTCGCCGAGCTCGGAATCCCGGCGCTCAACTACGGGCCGGGCGATCCCAACCTGGCCCATACCCGGGACGAGTACGTCGAGCTCGCCGCGATCGACGAGGCCGAGCGGCTGCTACGGGCGTACCTGTCCGGTGTTGCTTGACCGTGGTGTCGCTGGACGCCTAGTTGCGATTTTTGTTACGCGTATGAGTCATCGTGGGTTGACGCCGTGGATCCTCCCATCTCGGCACGTTAGAGTTACGCGCGTACGTGCAGTGCCGGTCGGATGGGGGGTCCGGATGGTCGGTGGTGCGGCGGGTTCGGGGGCTCGGCACCAGGCCGGGGCGCGTCGATACACAGGTGACACGCGTTGTCGGCGCCAACCAGTGTTCTCCCCGTCGTCGGTCCGAAGATGTTGCGGCCGTGGGGGGTCTGCCAGGTGACGGACACTGTCTTCAGCCATGCACAGGTGGGATTGGCCGCGGGGCCGGGCACGGATGCCATCCCGAAACCGCTCGACGGGGCCGATGGGCCCGCCTGGTACGACCGCTACGAGGTGGGCGCGGACCGAGCGTCCGACGGTGCCGTCGGCTACCGGGCGAAGGTTCGCTGGGAACGGCCGTACGGCTGGCTGCTCGTGGGCTCCGACGCGGCCGCCTGCGTGGTCGCGGCGGGAGTGGCCCACCTGGTCCGGTTCGGCGGACTGGTCGAGTTCGACCTGAAGCCGGTCTCCGCGACGCCGTATGTCGCCATGTCGATCCTGCTGCCCGTCGCATGGGTGTTGTCGATGTACCTGAGCCGGGCGTACGAGAGCCGGTTCCTCGGCAGTGGCTCGGAGGAGTTCCGCCGGGTCCTCAACGCCGCCGCGCAGCTCACCGCGGTGGTGGCCGTCCTGTCCTATGCGACCAAGGCCGAGCTCGCGCGTGCCTACGTGCTGATCGCCTTCCCGGCGGCGCTGCTGCTGACCGTGGCCGGCCGCGCCGCCGCGCGCGGCTA
>NZ_CDWTNB010000098.1:0-14374 GCF_977947065.1 Frankia sp. CgJB1 | reverse complement strand
CCTAGACGGTGCGCCCGGAGGGCCCGCCCGGCCCTACCCCCACGGAGCCGCGAATCCCCGCACCCCGTCGGCATGTCGGCATCACGACACGTATCGGTCGAGGAGGTCGAGGAGATCCCCGCCACGATGTTCTTGCGTGATGCGTTATGACGGAAGAGCGTCGCAGTAGAGCACCGTCCCAGAGGACACTCCCGCCCCGTCCACGATCCGCTCAGGAGGGTTACCCGACGTGCTGACCCGAAGCGCCCGCCTGTTCCGCCGGATCGCCCTGACCGTGCTGGGTCTCGGCGTCCTCGGCCTCGGGATCGCGATGTTGGCGCTGCCGGGCCCGGGATTCCTCGTCGTGGCGCTCGGGTTCTTCATCCTGAGCCTGGAGTACGAGTGGGCGCGCGGCCGTTTCGAGCAGGCCCGGCGCAAGGCCGCCGACCTCGCCGATCAGGCGGCCGCGAACCGGTTCTCGTCGGCGTTCACGATTCTGTTCGCGCTGGGGATGATCGCCGCGGGAATCGCGTGGATCGTGGTCGACACCCTTCCCGCGTCCTCCGGGTGGTCCGGCGGAAGCCTGATCCTCAGTGGGCTCGTCATCCTGACCACCATGATCGTGAGTCTCTGGCAGGCGAAGGAGGCCCGCGATGCCGGCCGGCCCACGCCCGCCGAACTCCTCGCCCAACGGGAGCCGGAGAAGAGTCGATCCTGATGGGCGAAGGTCTACTGGCCCTGGGTGACCTGACTGATCCCGAGTACGTGCGGCTGGGCGTACACGCACTTGTACAGGGCCGCGCGGTCGACGGTCGACGCCTTCGCAACGTCGTACCGCAGCGGATAGATCCGGCTGGTGGCCAGCTGGTTGCGGTCCTTCGGCAGCTGGATGGCCCTGCCCACCGAGGGGCACGCGGCGCGCACCGCGTCCTTCTGCGCCTCGGTGGCTCCCGGGGCGAAGTACACGACGGCCTCCTGTTGCGGCGGCGGCCCGTCCAACGTCGCGTAGATCCCGAAGACGATCAGGCCGATGGTGGCGAGTACCGCCACGACAACCATCGTCTGGCGCCGAGGGTCGGCCAGGTAGCGAGCGGCACGGGTGACAGCAGGTGACGACGATGGGGCCACGTGGTGAGTCCTGTCACATCGGGGAAGGAAATCTGGTCCGGACGACGACTGGAGCACCGCCATGACCGGACCCCCAACGTAGTCCGCCGAGCGGGTCCGTAAGGTAAACGCCCTCATGAGGCTTAGCGACCTCCGCCACGGGTAACCGCCGGCCCACCGCTGCGCGGCGTGCTCGTACCGGTTCACCGTCGACCGGCGGCGCTGTGCCCGCGATCGCGCCCAACGGCGGGCGACCCCGATGACATCGACCCCGATGATCATCAATTATCCGACGATCATCGATCCAACGATGATCACAACCAGTGGACCATGGGAGCGAGGAACAGGTCGTGCCATCCCTGATCGAGGACTACGCGCTGATCGGCGACACCCACTCCGCGGCGCTCGTGTCGCGCACTGGGTCGATCGACTGGTTGTGCCTGCCCCGATTCGACTCGCCGTCGTGCTTCGCCGCCCTGCTCGGCGACTCCGAGGCCGGCCACTGGAAGATCGCGCCCGTCGAGCCGGTCCTGGGCATCAGCCGGCGCTACCGGGGCGACACGCTGGTGCTGGAGACGGACATGACGACCGCGTCCGGCACCGTGCGCATCGTCGACGCGATGTTCCCCCGCGCCGGCACGCACACCGTGCTCCGCCTGGTCGAATGCCTCGAGGGTGCGGTCCACCTCCGATCGGAGACCCGGTTCCGCTTCGACTACGGCTCCATCGTGCCGTGGGTCCGCCGGGTGGACGAGCACACCATGTCGGCGGTGGCCGGGCCGGATGCGGTCACCCTGCGGACAACCGCCCCGGTGGAGGGGCACGACATGGCCACCTACGCCGACTTCCACGTCGCCGCCGGCCAGTCGGTACCGTTCTCGCTGACCTGGACCCCCTCCCACCAGACTCCCCCGCCGTCCCACGACGTCCGGCGCATGATCACCCTCACCGAGGCGTGGTGGTCGGCCTGGATGGCGGGCTGCACCTACGACGGCCAGTGGCAGCCGGCCGTCCGCCGGTCGCTGATCACCCTCAAGGCGCTCACCTACGCCCCGACCGGAGGGATCGTCGCCGCCGTCACGACCTCGCTGCCGGAACACATCGGCGGCGTGCGCAACTGGGACTACCGGTACTGCTGGCTGCGGGACGCGACGATCACGCTGCTCGCCCTGCTCGACGCCGGGTTCACCAGCGAGGCAACCGCCTGGCGGGAGTGGCTGCTGCGCGCGGTCGCCGGCGACCCCTCCCGGGTACAGATCATGTACGGCGTGGCCGGGGAACGCCGGCTGCCCGAATACGAGATCCCGTGGCTACCGGGGTACGAGAACTCCGCCCCGGTGCGGGTCGGCAACGCCGCCGTCGACCAGTTCCAGCTCGACGTCTACGGCGAGGTCCTCGACGCCCTGCATGTCGCGCGGGTCGCGGTCGCCAACCGTCGCCAGCCCGTGCCCGGGCTAGCGCTCCCCGGCGGGCAGACCATCACCGAGAGCCATGCGGACGACTCCTGGCCGCTGCAGACCAAGCTGATGGACTTCCTCGAGACCGGCTGGCGGAAGACCGACGAGGGCATCTGGGAGGTACGCGGCCCCCGCCGCCACTTCGTCCACTCGAAGGTGATGGCCTGGGTCGCGGCCGACCGGGCGGTACGCGGGATCGTCGAGTCCCGGCTACCGGGCCCCGTCGACCGCTGGTCGGCGCTGCGGGACGAGATCCACACGGAGGTCTGCACCCGCGGGTTCGACTCCGAACGCAACACCTTCACCCAGTTCTACGGCTCCAAAGAACTCGACGCGGCGCTGCTGTACATGCCGCTGGTGGGGTTCCTGCCCGCCACCGACCCCCGCGCCGTGGGAACAGTCGCCGCCATCGAGCGGGAGCTGATGGAGGACGGGTTCGTCCTGCGGTATCCGACGGCCGAGGACGGCGCGGTCGACGGACTGCCCGCGGGCGAGGGCGCCTTCCTGGCCTGCACCTTCTGGTTGGCCGACAACTACGCCCTGTCCGGGCGGGTCCACGAGGCTCAGGAGCTGTTCGAACGCCTGCTGTCGTTGCGTAACGACGTCGGGCTCCTCGCGGAGGAGTACGACCCCAGGCTGGGCCGGATGACGGGTAACTTCCCGCAGGCGTTCAGCCACGTCCCCCTGGTCAACACCGCGCGGACGCTCACCGACGCGCTGCGCGGCACACCGCGCTCGCGCACCGACCGGGCCCACCCGCCCGGCCACTTCTTCGGCTGAGCCCGCGGGACACCCGGCTGGCTACCGGGCTGACTACCGGCTCGTAACATACCGTGCACGCCGATACTGGATTCGTACGATCGGCGTGATCGGGATTCACGCTTTCGACGGACGGGCAGGGGACGGGCGTGGCAGGTCGCATCGCGGTGATCGGCGGTGGAATTCTCGGGCTGGCGGTCGCCCGTCGGCTCGGGCAGGTCGAACCGGGATCGGCCGTGACGGTGTTCGAGAAGGAACAGGACATCGCCCGGCATCAGACCGGCCGCAACAGCGGCGTCGTCCACACCGGTCTCTACTACGTCCCAGGCTCGCTCAAAGCGACCCTGTGCCGCCGTGGGGTCGGGCTGCTGCGGGAGTTCTGCGCCACGCACCGCATCCGGTACGACGAGTGCGGCAAGATCGTGGTCGCCATCGACAACAGCGAGCTCGAACGGTTGGCCGAAATCGAGAAGCGGGCGGCGGCGAACGGCGTACCGCGGACCCGGATGCTCGACGCCGACGAGCTGCGGTCCGTCGAACCCCACGCCCGCGGGGTCGCCGCCCTGCACTCACCCACCACCGCCATCATCGACTATCCCGGGGTCGCGCGGGCCCTGCGTACCGAGATCGTCGCCGCTGGCGGGGCCGTGCGCACCGGAGCCGAGGTGATCGGGGTGGAGGATCGCCCAGCCGGCGTCCACCTCCGCCTCACGGTCGCCGGAACCGCGCGCGCGCGACCCAACGGCAATCACGAGCTAGCGTCCCGCGACGGTGGCCGGGTCGCCGTCGTCTCCGAAAGCGTCGGGCCGTTCGACCTGCTGATCTCCTGTGCCGGGCTGCAGTCGGACCTGGTGGCGACGCTGACCGGTGAGGACGCCTCCCCGCAGATCGTTCCCTTCCGGGGCGACTACTGGCTGCTGCGCCCCGAGCGGCGTGGCCTCGTCCATGGGCTGATCTATCCGGTTCCGGATCCGCGATATCCCTTCCTCGGCATCCATCTCACCAAGCGCATCGACGGGGAGATCCTGGTCGGGCCGAACGCGGTGCTGGCCACTGCCCGAGAGGGGTACACGGTCGGCACCGTCCAGGGCACCGACCTGCGACGGACGCTCGCCTGGCCGGGGTTCCACAAGATGGCGAAGACCCACTGGAAGACCGGCGCCAAGGAGATGCTGCGCACGGCGAGCAAGCGGGCCTTCGTCGCCGAGGCCCGGCGCTATGTCCCCGACCTGCGGGCCACCGACGTGGTTCGCGGCCCCGCGGGAGTCCGGGCCCAGGCCGTCGCCCGCGACGGTAGCCTCGTCGACGACTTCGTCCTGTCCCACAACGGGCGGGTCGTGCATGTCCGTAACGCGCCGTCTCCCGGCGCGACGGCGTCGTTGGCGATCGCTGAGCACATCGTCAGCAAAATCGTTCCCGAACGGGCCGGCTGACGGGCCCGAGAAACCGACAAGCCCGAGATTGACAATCCCGCGGCAACCCGTGCATCAAACCCGACGCGGCCACCCACCAGGCCACGGTAGACGCTGGGATGGGCGAAGCCGGTCGAGGTTTTCAACGATTTGCTGGCGAAACACGCGTCGCTATGACCGCCTGATTCCGCCCCCGCGTGAGGCCGCCGTTCACACCGTGTAGGGACGCTTCTCCCTGGCCTCCGCGAGCGCGACCGCCCACCACTCGAGTTGCCTGATCAAGGTCTGGGCAGCGGTGTTGCAGCCTTCGGGATCCTTGGGCGTGCCGTCGGCGTGGAACTGGGCCCAGGCACCGTGGAAGCTGACCGTATCGCGGATGGTGACCGCGTGCAACTCGGCGAAGACCTGGCGCAGGTGCTCCACCGCGCGCAGGCCGCCCGCCTGGCCGCCGTAGGAAACGAAACCCACCGGCTTCGCCTGCCACTCGGTGTAATGCCAGTCGATGACATTCTTGAGAACGGCCGGATAACTGTGGTTGTACTCGAGGGTGATCACGACGAAGGCGTCGGCCGCGGCAAGCTGCCGGGTGACGTCCGCCAGTTCCGCGACTTCTGGACCGTTGGAGGTACCCAGCCTCTCCGGCAGCCTGACGTCGTCGAGGTCGACGACATTCGTGACGATCGAATCGTGGGCGGATACCTGCTTGGTGAACCACTGGGCGACCACCGGGGCGAAACGTCCCACCCTGTTGCTTCCAATAACTACCGCGAGGTTGATGGGCTGATCGAGCATGAAAGTCCTCTCATTCCGCGAATCGGCGAGATCCGCTCTCGCCAGCAGGCGCCCGGAACTCTAAAACCTCAACCATGATTGAAGTCAAGGTCGTCTCCCGGCCGGTGGGCCGCGCATTCATGCGGGTGCTATGCGGGCGGCGGTGAACGACTCCGCGCGGGCCGACCGGCAGCGCGACCCACTACGTCATCTCTCGACTCCGTTGACCTCAACTTTGGTTGAGGTTGCAGACTTTACGCGTCACCACCTCGTCACCGGATGCAGCAGGGCGCTTCGAGGGAGAGCAAGGATGTCAGCGCTGGCCGCGCCTGCGGAGGGGCCGGAACTCAGCCGGACGACTACCCGGGTGGTCCTCTTCGGGCTCCTCACCGGTGTGTTCATGTCCGCGCTGGACATGACGATCATGGCGACCGCCACCCGGACCGTGGCGGACTCGCTGCACGGGCTCGCCGCCCAGGCATGGATCACCAGCGCCTACCTGATGACCATGACCATCTCAGCGACCATCCGTGAGAAGAAGACGGCGACAACGCGGGAACACCCCACCCCTGCCGACCACGGCGCCCCCGTCACCGACGGGTAACCAGACCGGTACGGAAAACCCATGTCCGCGCTGCCACGCGGCAGAAACCCCACCTCCGCGCCGAGGCGCGGAGCAACCCGACAGGAGAGTGGAACCGATGAAAGACGCCGCATTCTTCGACCCCGGCCCACCCAACGTCCTCCAACTCGTCGAACTGCCCCAGCCCGAACCCGGCCCCGGCGAGATCCGAGTACGGGTACGGGCCGCCGGCGTCCAGCCAGTCGACCTGGCGACCCGCGAGGGCTGGATACCCCCCCGGCGTCGAACTCAGCCGTCCCCAGATACTCGGCAACGAGTTCGCCGGTACCGTCGACCTGACCGGCCCGGACGTCACCGGCATCACCACCGGCGACGAAGTCCTCGGCTTCCGTTCCCTGGGCTGCTACGCGGAATACCTGGTCGTCCCCACCGACCAGGTGGTACCCAGACCCGCCGCACTGCCCGCACAGATCGCCGGCGGACTCTCCGGCGCCGGACAAACCGCCCACACCGCCGTCGAGGAACTCAAGATCGGCTCAGGCGACACCTTCCTCATCCACGCCGCCGCCGGCGCCGTCGGCACCATCGCCGTCCAACTCGCAACGCTCGCCGGCGCCACCGTGATCGGCACCGCCAGCTACCTACGCTCCCTCGGCGCCACCCCCGTCGCCTACGGCGACGGCCTCGTCGACCGCGTACGTGCCCTCGCCCCCAACGGAGTAACCGCCAGCCTGGACGCCGCCGGCGCCGACGGACTACGCGCCGCAGTCGAACTCGTCCCGGACCGGCACCGCATTGGCACCATCGTCGCCTTCGACCTCTACCAGGAACTCGGCGTCCGCTGGCTAGGCAGAAAACGCTCCGCGGCACGACTCTCGGAGCTGGTCGGGCTGTACACACGAGGACAGCTGAAGATCGGGCTACGCCAGGCCTACCCGCTGGAGCGCGCCGCCGACGCCCACCGCGACGTCGGCACCAGCCACAGCCGAGGCAAGGTCGTACTGACCCCCGCATGACCTGCCCCCCATCCGCGTCGCGACGGGCGGCGACGCCGACGAGTCGAACATGCGTTCCATATTTCTGGTGGGAGGCCCGTCTCCACCGCTTACCCTGCGTCTGCGTTCCGTTCGGCACCGATGCTGGAGAGCTGGGCCCAGAAGGCTCGTTCAAGGCGTGCCGGCCGTGGAGCGGGCGGGACGATCACCGCCCCGCAGCAGAGTGCGGGCCCGGCGACGCGGTCGGGAGATCGGCTCGGCGCGCCGCTTCGAGAAGGCGCTTGTCGTAGGTGACGAACGCCTCCAACCGGGTGTCGTTCTCGTCGGACAGCCGAAGGGCGGTAGCGAGGTGAATGGCATCGAGAGACCGCAGGAGCGGGTCATCGAAGGCGGCCGCGACGGTGCGCACGTGGGCATCGATTTCCAGGCGGTACATCCGGTCCAATACCCGCGGCACGCGTCCCGATGCTTCCGGGGCCGCTCGTTGTAGATGGCCTCCTCGATCTGGGCGCGGTCGTCGGCGTCGAGGGTGCTCAGATCGTTCTCGACACGGCGGATGAGCTGCCGCAGCCGGCTGATCTTGTCCTCGGAGGGCATCGCGTCGCGACGGGCCCAGCTTCAGCGCCGTGGACGGCAGGGGGGCCGTTGACGGGGCCGTCTGGGCAGCACACGACGAGGGCATCGGAGGCGGTTCCGGTGCCGGGCACGCCGGCTTCGAGCAGCGCCTGGGTTCTGGCTTCCGTGGCTGTGATGACGGCGTTGACGAGGGCAGCGTCGCCGCTGCGCCTTGGCGAGGTCCCCGGTCAGGGCCGGCGCGGGCGCGCCGCAACGCACCAGCACGTACGACTCGGGCTTGCCGTTCGGGTACGGCTGCTTGACCGTGAGGACCTCGTAGCTGCCTGGACCGGTCGTTCGACCGCATGCGAATGTTCGAGCTTGCGTGCGGAAACGCGACCCGAGGAGAAGAAGGACCGCATGATCGAGCACAAGGTGCGTGTCTACCGCAGCGAGGAGCGGCTGGCCCGCGAGGAGCAGCTCGCCTGGAAGATCGCCGCGGTCGCGTCCGATCCGGTGGAGGTGACCCTGGAGGTCACCGAGATGGCCATCAACCGTGTGATCGACAACGCCGGGGTGGCTGCGGCGTCCCTAGCTCGCAAGCCGGTAACGGCGGCGCGGGAGCAGGCGCTGCGGCACGCCCCGCCGGCCGGCCGCGCCGGCGCCACCGTCTTCGGCCTGCCGCCCGAGACCAGGGTCTCGCCCGAATGGGCGGCGTGGGCGAACAGTGTCGCCGTGCGTGAGCTCGACTTCCACGACACGTTCCTCGCCGCCGACTACTCGCATCCCGGCGACAACATCCCGCCGATCCTCGCGGCGGCGCAGCACGCCGGGCTCGGCGGGCGCGACCTGCTGCGCGGCCTCGCCACCGGCTACGAGATCCTGGTGGCCCTGGTCCGCGCGATCTGCCTACACAAGCACAAGATCGATCACATCGCGCACCTCGGCCCATCGGCCGCGGCCGGTATCGGCACGCTGCTCGGCCTGCCGACCGAGACCGTCTACCAGGCGGTCGGTCAGGCGCTGCACACCACGACGACGACCAGGCAGTCCCGCAAGGGCGAGATTTCCAGCTGGAAAGCCTACGCCCCGGCGTTCGCCGGAAAGATCGCCGTTGAGGCCGTAGACCGGGCGATGCGGGGCGAGGGCGCGCCCTCGCCGATCTACGAGGGTGAAGACGGGGTGATCGCCTGGATGCTCGACGGCGCGGCGGCGCAGTACGTCGTCGGACTGCCCGGCCCCGGCGAGCCCAAGCTCGGCATCCTCGACACCTACACCAAAGAGCACTCGGCCGAGTACCAGAGCCAGGCGTTCATCGACCTGGCCCGCCGGCTCGGCCCGCGCCTCGGCGACAGCCTGGCGACGATGCGGTCGATCGTGATCCACACCAGCCACCACACCCACTACGTGATCGGCTCGGGTGCGAACGACCCGCAGAAGTACGACCCGAAGGCCAGCCGCGAGACCCTCGACCACTCGATCCCCTACATCTTCGCCGTCGCGCTGCAGGACCGGGACTGGCACCACGAGCGGTCCTACGCGCCCGAGCGCGCCGCCCGGCCGGACACCGTCGAGCTGTGGCAGAAGATCACCACGGTCGAGGACCCGGAGTGGACCCGCCGCTACCACGCGACCGACCCGGCCGAGAAGGCGTTCGGCGGCCGGGTCGTCGTCACCCTGGCCGACGGCTCCGTCGTCGCGGACGAGATCGCCGTCGCCGACGCCCATCCGCTGGGCGCCCGGCCGTTCGGACGGGCCGAGTATGTCGCGAAGTTCCGCCGGCTGGCCGAGGGCGTCGTGCCGACCGACGAGCAGGACCGCTTCCTCGACGCGGCGGTGCGGCTGCCGGAGTTGCGGCCCGACGAGCTCGGCGAGCTGACCCTGGTGCCTGACTGGCCGCTTTCGACCGACTCGGTCACCGGCCTGTTCTAGAGGGGAGGACCGATGCTGTACGCGAAGACGCTGGCGGCCGAGCGCAGGATCGCCCTGCGCGAGGCGTTGGCCCGCTCCCAGAGCGCGGGCGGCGGGTTGCTGCGCTTCCCCGGCGCGTTCAACCCGCTGTCCGCGCTGCTGATCCAGGAGCTCGGGTTCGACGGGGTGTACGTCTCGGGCGCGGTGCTGTCGGCCGACCTCGGCCTACCCGACATCGGGCTGACGACCCTGACCGAGGTTGCCGGGCGGTCTGGCGCGATCGCCCGGGTCACCGACCTGCCGGCGATCGTCGACGCCGACACCGGCTTCGGCGAACCGATGAACGTCGCCCGCACCATCCAGATGCTGGAGGATGCCGGCCTCGCCGGCTGCCACCTCGAAGACCAGGTCAACCCGAAACGCTGCGGCCATCTCGATGGCAAGTCGGTCGTCCCCACCGAGGAGATGGTCCGGCGGATCCGCGCGGCCGTCGCGGCGCGCCGCGACCCGAACTTCGTCCTCTGCGCCAGGACCGACGCCCGCGCGGTCGAGGGCCTCAACGCCGCGGCCGACCGGGCAAGGGCCTACGTCGACGCGGGCGCAGACATGATCTTCCCGGAGGCGATGACCGACCTCGACGAGTTCGCGGCCATCCGCAAGGCCGTGGACGTGCCGATCCTGGCGAACATGACCGAGTTCGGCAAAAGCGCGCTGTTCACCGTCGCGCAGCTGGAGTCGGTCGGCGTCAACCTCGTCATCTACCCGGTGACCCTGCTACGGCTGGCGATGGGCGCCGTCGAGGACGGCCTGCGCCGCATCCGCGACGAAGGCACCCAGGCCGGGCTGACCGACCGGATGCAGCACCGGGCCCGGCTCTACGAACTGATCGACTACGCCGACTACAATGCCTTCGACAGCGAGATCTTCAACGGCGGGGTCAAATGGTCGTAGCGACGCCGCCGACGTACCGGGAGAAACGCACGACTGCCCCAGGTGCGTCGCGGTCCGCCAACTGGTCGTCCGCCACCAGCGTGTCGACGGCCCCGCGCAAGGCCGCCATCCCCGACACTGTCATCCCGTGCTGGAACGGACGGACCCTGCGCTTCGAGTACGCCTGAGAGGTTGCGCCGAACCTCCTGCGTGGAAATCGGCGTTAGAAAACGGACTGGGCAGATCAGTTGACCTTATCGCCGTAGACGCGGTCGACCTTGAGGGTGAGCAGGACGCGGCGACCGGAGACCATTGTCACCCGGTACTCCTCCCAGTCCGGGTGATCGCCCGCGGCGATGCGGTAGTAGTCGACCAGGGCTTGCACCTCGGGTCCGTTCGGGTCGGTTCCCGGGCCGGTCACGGTGACGGTGCCTTCGGCGGTGGCCCACGACCAGCCGTCGGGGCTGGTGACCTCCAACGCGGCGCGCGGATTCCTGCGCAGGTTCAGGACTTTGGCCGTCCCCTCGCTCGTCGACACGTAGACGACGCCCGCATCCCGGTGATAGTAGGGCATCACGGGGGACAACTGGGGGAAGCCGTCCTGCTTGATCGTCGCGAGTACACCGAGACGGCTGCCCGCGAGCAGGTCACGCGGGCTGAACGGCGAACCAGTCATACGACGATTATGGTGCCGCACACAGGTATGGCGGCTCTCGGGGTGGTCTCCACCCCGCCTCGGCCTGAGTGCCCGGGGGCCGCCGCCGTGACTGGCTTGCCGAGGGCTGCAGGCGCCGCGGAGCGAGGACAACACCAATGTGCCAGCGGAAGCGTCGATGTCCGGCCCGCCCCGGGCGCGCCGGTCGTGGACGCGGCTCACGCCCGTCGATCGCGATCCGACGTGGAGGGGTGCGCGCAATTCCCCGCCGAAATCACTGGTCCCGGAAAGAGGGGCGGATTCCAGCCAAGTTCAGCTTGACTGAAGCCAGAAAGGTCGGTAGATTTCGGAAAGTACTGACGGAGAAATCCGTTGGTGTTTTCTTTCGTCGGCCGCTGCCAGGGTGAATGCGGGTCGGCGAAGTAGACCGGAACGCTTGTCGCGAAGGTGAAGCAGGGCTCCGGCGTGATCGCGGTCTGATTCGTTTGTCAGGGAAAGCCGTGGAGATCGAGTGCGGCAGTCGGGGTGGTGTGGTCGCGCCGGCCGGCGGGCGTAGGCCGCCAGGAGAGCGGGGCTGGCAGTCTTGGCAGAATGATCGGTGATCACGTAGACGGTCTCGCGGCTGGGGTTGCGGCCCTTTCACCCGCCGCCAGCGGATGATCCGGATGACCTGGGCGGCGTGCGGGAAGTCGAGGAACCCGACGGTGGCGACCTTCAACGTGCGGGTCTCGTCACGGCCGTGTCCGTGGTCGCGGGTGATCTCGACGGTGGGGATGTCGGTCCAGGGCAGGCGGGCGAGGCGGGCTCGTAGCAGGGGCTGGTTGGCCTTCACCACCGCGACGTAGTGGGCGTTCTTGACG
Organism: Frankia sp. CgJB1; assembly: GCF_977947065.1. Lineage (NCBI taxonomy): Bacteria > Bacillati > Actinomycetota > Actinomycetes > Frankiales > Frankiaceae > Frankia > Frankia sp. CgJB1. The sequence goes on along the minus strand of NZ_CDWTNB010000098.1, from coordinate 2,400 downwards.
GTGACGAGCCAGTCGAGGTTGGCCCGCACGGTGTGCATCGCGTCGAACGTGACCGTCACCCCGGCCAGGTCCAACCCGCCCAGCAGCGGTTGGAACGCGGCTGTTTCGTTGCTTTTCGCGTCGACTTCGACCTGGCCGGCGAGCAGCCCCGTCCCGTGGGTCGCCACGCCCAGCAGATGCACCTGGGTTCCGTCGGCCCTGTGTGCGCCACGGCTGGTTTTCCCGTCGACCGCCACCGCCGCGGGTGATCCATCCGCTGGGACGAGGGCGGTGTCGCCGAGCAGCGCGGCGGCGAGCGCGTCGCGGTCCACCCGGGCCAGCAGCCGCCGCAGTGTCGCTTCGTCGGGTATCCGGTGGCGGCCGGTGAACGGGTCGAACGGCAGCCGTAACCGGGCCAGCTCCGCCGGGCTCGCACGGGCGACCCACTGCCCGACCGCGCAGGCCGCGTCATGGCCGGCCGCGCTCAGCGCGCACAGCCACACCGCCAGCAGGCACGGCAGCGGGTAGACCCGGCCCCGCGGTGAACGCGGATCCGGCACCGTGGCGAGGCGCTCCCAGATTTCCTCCCGCAACACGCCACCGGCTGCCCCCACACCGGCCGCGACACGGGACAATGCCCCCACAGGCACGCCGCACCCCAGACCACGAAGACGTTAGACACCTGCGTGATCTACAAGCGGCGTGCCTGCTTTTCTGTCTGCGACACGTGGCCCGACCGTGGCCCCACCACGAGAAAGATCATCAGCCTTCCGGTAAGATTAACCGGTCAAATCCCCAACGTGCCGGAGCCCTGGGACAGCACTAGGGCGGCGACAAAGGTCTCCCGTCGACGCCGTCGCGTTTTCCCCGGCCAGCTGGCCACACTGCCACCTCGGAGGACGCCGCAGATGGACTCCACGTCAACATGATCACCCCGTTAGATCAAGTTTGACTGGCGCACTCCGCAGACTGTCCCACGCCCGGCGGGGGCACGTCGCCTGCATTCGGGAACACGGGCCGGCGTGAAGATGGCAGCAGTGCGGCGGCCCAGCGACCAGACGGGCGCGGACCTCACGCGAGCCCCGGCGCACCGACGATCTATCGAAAGCGGCACGACGCACGCTGACCAGCAGGTTTTCCTTCCGGACACGCACGTTCACGCGAGGCTCGTCCCGTCCGCATCTGGGGCCGTAAGGCGCGATGAGGTTACAAAACCATTGCAGACGGCCCGAGCACTGTCGCCATTCCGACTCGCGCCCCTACCCTCTCCCTCAACCTGATACGGCGCGGCCCGTCCGACCGTCTGGATCTTCTCCGACTCCCAGCGGAGACAGCCTGTGAGTACAGGGCAGCCGAGATACATCAACCAGCCGCGCCTATCCCCGCTACGCCTTGTAGTCGACCTCGAGCACTGAATTGGGGGCTCGAACCAATCGATCAACCTCTGGACCTGGACACCTTCCAACCGATCAACCAACAGAATTCATAGCGTTTACCTATTTGACTAAGCCAGACGGTTCGTCACGTTGCGTGGTGGACCTTACGTACCGACATCCGAACTGTTTGATCTTGGTTGCTGGCCCCGAAATCACTGTCCGACCGGTCGCTACCCGGGCTCTGACCAGGGGTGATGCACGATGATCGCGGCGACCGAGACATCATCAATCGGATCGAACAAACGTTCAGAACATCTGACGGTGTCGACCATGCCGCCGAGCCCCGGGTTCACCGGGCCGCTGGCGTAGAGCCATCCTTGATCGGCGGCGAGGGCGCGTGTAGGTATCCGATCTCTACACGTCACGGGTGTTCGCCCGCCGGCGCCAGGTATCGGCCGCGTGGCTGTTCAAGGGGCCTGGCTACCCTCGCGCCATGGACGTCAAGGCTCTGGGCAAGAACGGCGACCAGATCGACCGGCTGTTCACCGAGCCCGCGGAGCTACTCGTGCTGCAACACTGTCATCAGATCAAGCCGAGCGTGGTCGGCATGATGGACTCCTACGCCCACGACGCCCGGCGCCCCCACTCCTACATGATCATCGATGGGGCCGACACCGGACGCATCCTGAGGTCGCTGGGCCTGCTCCCGGTAACCCCAGCACATCCGCCTCTGCAGAACCAGGGAATGGGAACCTCACGGTCCTGATGTCCGCAGCGGAGGTCACCAGCGAACTCGGGAAGGCGCCGGAGCGGGGCAGCCAGACGGCGGAAGCCCGCAGGACGGCCCCGCGCCGCCGACATCCGACCCCAGGGCTTCGGTGAGGTAGCTCACCGCGTTGATCCGCTACATGCTGTAACAATGAGTGGGAGTGCTCTGCAGCGGTCGGCGGCGATGCCCTCAAGGGTTTCCTTTATCTTTCTGATCTTGTTGAGGCAGATTACTCCGAGGGCGAGGTTCCGGAAGCTCGCGAGGGTGTGGTTGGTG
>NZ_CDWTNB010000097.1:0-14438 GCF_977947065.1 Frankia sp. CgJB1 | reverse complement strand
CCGAAACACAGGATGACGTCCATAATCAGTCGACCTTCGTGCCAAGGAGCGGCACGGCTCTCGGCGACCGGGCACGGATCAGCCGATCCGGCCGGATGAGCACGCAACCGTCGAGTAACGATCATCTACGAAGGTGGCTGAGCCTCGGAGTCACTCCCTCGGGGTGAACTCGCCGGCACGCCGCCGGCCGGCAGAAAATCCGCTGGACAGCCCACCTACTCTGGGTAGATGGAGTTCACCCAGTCCGACAAGCTCGCCGACGTCTGCTACGACGTCCGCGGGCCTGTCCTCGACGAAGCGACCCGGCTAGAAACTGCGGGTTCGCGCATCCTCAAGCTGAACATCGGCAATCCCGCGCCGTTCGGCTTCTCCGCACCGCCGGAGGTACTCGAGGCCGTCGTGGCAAACCTTGCGGATGCACAGGGTTACAGCGACTCCAAGGGACTGCTCGCCGCCCGGGAAGCGGTCGTGCGCTATCACCTCCGTAAGGGGGTCACCGGCCTCGACCCCGGCGGGGTCTACCTCGGCAACGGCGTCTCCGAACTGATCATGATGTCGTTGCAGGCGTTGCTCAACAACGGCGACGAGGTGCTGCTCCCCGCGCCCGACTATCCACTGTGGACGGCCGTGGTCAGCCTGTGCGGCGGCCGGCCCGTGCACTACCTCTGCGACGAGTCCGCCGGCTGGGCGCCCGACCCCGACGACATCGCCGCCAAGGTCACCCCGCGGACACGAGCGATCGTCGTCATCAACCCAAATAACCCGACTGGTGCCGTCTACGACCGGCAGGTGCTGGAGAACATCGTCGAGGTCGCCCGCCGCCACCACCTGATGCTGCTGTCCGATGAGATCTACGACCGGATCCTCTACGACGACGCCGAGCACATCGCGACCGCGGCGCTCGCGCCGGACCTGGTCTGCATGACCTTCAACGGGCTGTCGAAGTCCTATCGGCTAGCCGGGTTCCGGGCCGGGTGGATGGTGATGTCCGGTCCGCGCGGCCACGCCTCGAGCTACATCGAGGGAGTGAACATCCTCGCGAACATGCGCCTGTGCGCCAACGCGCCCGGGCAGTTCGCCACGGTCGCCGCCCTCACGGAGGACGGCGGCGCCGGGGACCTCGTCCTGCCCGGCGGCCGGCTGCGCGAACAACGAGACACGGTCGTGAAGCTCCTCAACGACATCCCCGGGGTGTCGTGCGTCCCGCCGCGGGGGGCGCTGTATGCCTTCCCCCGACTGGACCCCGCCGTCTACCCGATCCGGGACGACGAACGGTTCGTCCTCGATCTGCTGTTGGCCGAGAAGATCCTGCTCGTCCAGGGCAGCGGCTTCAACTGGCCGCATCCCGACCATGTCCGGATCGTGACCCTGCCCGCGGTGGACGATCTCACGGACGCCATCGGCCGGATCGATCGCTTCCTGGCCTCCTACAAACACCCCTCCCAGCGACAGAACTGACGGAGCAATCGACACCATCGGGGAGGTTGTCCACAGGACACCAACGCCCTGTGGACAACCTGTGGAAAAACGGCGTGGCGACGTCCTGCTCGTGGGTCTGCTGGTCGCCGCCACGATCGGGGCGCAGATCGCGCTGCGAGCCCGGATCGATCGTCCGCTCTGGTACGACGAGCTGTGGCGCCCGCACTTCGCGGGGGAACCGTGGCCGACGTTCTGGTCGGAACTGACGGCGGCCAACACCCCGTCCTCAGTCGGCTCACTGGCGCTGACCCGACTGACCGGGACCATCCTCGGCTGGCACAGTTGGTCGCTCCGGCTCGTCGGAGCGGGAATCTGGCTACCGCTGCTCGCTGCGGGCGGCTTCCTGCTCGCGCGGCGGTTCACCGGCCGGGTGCCGGCCGTGGCCGCCGCGGTGACGGCCGCCCTCGCCGGCACCGTCGTCGACACCGGCACACAGCTCAAGCCCTACGTCCTCGATGCGGTGGTCACCCTCGCGGTGACCGCGCTGTGGATAGGACAGGCCACGCTCCCACGCCGGACCGCGGCCGGCGCGCTGGCGCTGCTGTCGCTGCCCGCGGTGTTTCTGCTGGTTCCCCTCGCTGGCTACGACCTGGTCCGCGCGGTGCCCCGACGCACCGTGGTACGCACCGCCGGACGGGTGGGCCCCGCCCTCCTCCTGGCCGGCGCCCACATGATGATCTTTGTGGCGCACCAGTCCAGTCAACGGGCGAGCCATTTCTGGGACGATCACTTCCTCGCCGATCGAGGGATCCTTGGCGGCCTGCGGTTCACGCTCGAACAGACCGGCGCGATTCTCGGTGGCGCTCCGCCCGGGATCGACCGTTATGACCCCAATCTGGTGCACTCCCTCCTCGAGGGGCATCGCCTCCCGACGCTGCTCGTCGGGACGGCCACGGCGGTTGCGCTGGCGCTCGGAGTCCGGGTACTGCGCCGACGCCCCGACGGGATGATCCTTATCGTCGCCTTGATCGGCGCCGAACTGCTCCAGCTCGCGGCCAGCGCCGGACGCTACTGGCCCTTCGGGGCCTGTCGGACCAATCTGTTTCTGGTTCCGTTGCTCACCATCATCGTCGCGGTCGGCGTTGCAGACCTGGCCCGCACGGCCCGCCTGGCCCGCACGGCCCAGGCAGCCAGGCCGGTCGGGCCGGCGCGGCTTCCCGCGGCCGTCGGCCTGATCGCGCTGGCGGTGATGCCGGTCTGCGCGGTCGGCGGGACCATCACGCTGTGGGACGAACGCCACGATCCCCGTCCGATCGAGGCCATGGTCGACGCGACGATCGCCGCCCGCGCCGAGTATCGGGCGGGCGATCTCGTCATCGTCGGCGGCCGACTGGCGCGAGCGGGCTGGCTCTACGCCATGGACCTCAGCGACGACGCATCGCCCGGGGGACCGCCGATCGGGCCCCGGGTACCCCGATCGGCGACAACCTTCCTGAGCGTGATCGGGAAGGACGGCGCGATCCGCAGCCGCCCGCAACCGCCGGACCGGATCCTGCTGTTCATCCTCGCCTACGACCTCCGGGGCACGGCCGCCGAACTCGCGTCCCTGCGGCAGGCCGGATGGTGTGAGCAAGAGATCCGGACCTTTCCGCTCACCGGCACCCTGCACGGCCTCACCCGCTGCGCCCCGACGCCGCGGGGGGACTCGCAGTCGCCATCGGCTGTCCGATGAGAGCGGCCAGCGCCCCCCATTCCCGGTCACCGTCCGCCAACGACGACGCGATGCGCTGCTGCAGCACGCCGACCTGGATCCGGGTGCCGTCGAAGAGCTGCCCGCAGGACGCCGCAGCGGCGGCATAGTCCCTGCCGCCGGCATCGAACCGCGCCTGCGCGGCCGCGGTCGGCGGCACCGGCGCGGTCAGCGCCGCCTGCGTGTCGGTGCCGAGGGAGACGCAGACGGGCCGCAGGGAAGCGCCGTCTTGGGCGGCCAGATACGCTCGGGCCGCCGCGACGTCCGTGGCGACCCGGGTCCGCAGACCCTCGCTGCCGTGGTACCAGGAGGCCAGCTCGGCGGAGTCATTCGCAGTGGATGCAGAGCCGTTCGCGGTGGATGCAGAGCCGCCGGTGGTCGACGCGGGTAGCCCGGACGCCGAGTCCGCACCGCCTGTCAGGGTCGCCGCTCCCCCGCCAATCACCAGCACGATCGCGCCGAGAATGGCGAGCCGACTACCGAGGGGGTTCTGGAGCGGATCCGGTTCCCGCAACCACCCAGGTCGGCCGCTACGCCCCGCCATGCATCCCTCCGCCCTGGATCTACTCTGGGCGAAGGTTATGCCTCGGAGCGTCGCAGATCACCGGTGGGTGCGGCCGTCAGCGTGCGGCCGTCAGCGTGCGGCCGTCAGCGGATCGCCGCCACGAGCTCGGGAATGGCAACGGGTGGCAGCGAGTTACCTCAGGACTTTCCTGCGATCAGGTCGCAAGCGCATTCACACCTCCGCCCAGCACATCCGGGATGAAAACCATTGTCAATAATGTTCAACGGACGCGTGCCCATTCCCGTCGCCAGGCACGCCCAGCGCGGCGAGGAGATGAGAAAGTGAGAACGTGGCCCGTACACCCCAAGAAGCTCACGGGTCCGAGCCGACCCCACGGCTGGTGCACGCCCCGGGCGGGACGGACGGCACAGTCGGGATGAGAGGCACGGACGGTAAGGGCGACACCGGCAACAGACTGAACCGACCAGACAGACTGAACGGCAGCGAAGGGAGCGACGTGAGCACCGCGGGGAACGACACCAGGTCGGCCGGCACGGGCCGGCCGGCCCGCGACCCCCGCAACCAGCGGGATGAGACGGCAGAGCGCCGTCCGGCGCCGAGTCGGGGGACGGCCGTGCGTGCCACCCGGCAGGGCGACGCCGTCTCCGCCGCGCTTGCCGAGACCGACGCCTTCACCAGCGCCCAGGATCTGCACGCCCGGCTACGGGCGCAGGGCGCCGCGGTCGGGCTCACGACGGTGTACCGCCATCTGCAGGTGCTGGCCGACCGCGGCGAGGTCGACATGATCCGCCGGGACGACGGTGAGACCGTCTACCGGCGCTGTGCCTCTGACGACCATCACCATCACCTCGTCTGCCGCTCCTGCGGCCGGACGGTGGAGATCGCGGGACCGGAGATCGAGGCGTGGACCGCCAAGGTTGCCAACGCCGAGGGATTCGTCGACGTCGTGCACACTGTGGAGATCTACGGCACCTGTGCCACCTGCGCGGCCCGACCGGCCACCTGAGCGAGGTGCCCGGCGGAGCAGGGGACGCACCGCGGGGCACAGTGCGCGCAGCCGTCGGTCAGGGTGCCGTCGCCGAGAGGCCGGTGCAGGCGCGCAGGGCCTTCCAGTTCGCCAGGGCCCGGGCTCCCGCGGCACCGGTCACCGGCTGGGGGGGTGCCCCCCACGATCCGGGCGGGTAGCCAGGCAGCGGCCATGACCGCCCGGCCAGCGACGGTCAGTTCCAGCACCCCGGACTCGGTGTTCCGGCCGGCGCCGGAGGAATAGAACACAAAGTTCCCCAACCCGTAGCCGACGTACACTCCGTCGGAGGCCCATCCGGCGCCCAGCAGAACGTGGGCGTGGCTCCCGATGACGACGTCCGCGCCCGCGGCCGCCAGCCGGGGGGGGGCAGGGCGCGCTGTGCCTCGTTGGGGCACTGCTGCTGTTCAGTCCCCCAGTGCAGGAAGACGATGACCGTGTCAGCCTCGGCTCGCACGGCTCGCACCAGCCGATCGACCTCCTTTGCCGATGCCAGGCCGGGTTTGTTCGGACCCGCCGTCCAGGCCGCGATCAACTCGTCGTCGAGCACCTGGGTGGCCCCGAGGACGGCGATACGCTGCCCCTTGACCGTCGTCATGTACGGGGCGTACGCGGCGGTGTCGTCCACGCCGATGCCGACGAGCGGAAAGTGCGCATCCCGGGCGTAACGCAGCGAATCCTGCAGGCCTTCGATGCCGTAGTCCATGCCATGGTTGTTGGCCATCGTGACGACGTCGATGCCGGCCGCCCGTACCGCGGTGAACGCGGTGGGCGAAGCCCGGAACACATACGCCTTCTGGGCCGCGGCGCCACGGTCCGTCACCGCCGTCTCCAGGTTCGCGATCGCGAGATCGGCCGCGGTCAGGGCCGCCGACATGGGTCCGATCGCCGTCCGCGGATCGGCGGCGAGCCGCTGACCGGGAGCACCCTCGAAGTGGATGTCGCCGCCGAAGGCGATGGTGACCGGCTGCCCCGTCGGCCGCCGCGGGCCGTCACCGACGGGTGCGGCTCCCGCGGTGGCCGCGGTGGCCGCAGTGGCCCCGGCCGGGGGACCGGTGGTGGCGGAGGCACCGTCGGCGTGCGGCGTCGGCCTCGGACGGTCCTCGCCGTAGGGCACGGCACAGGCGACGAACATGAACCCGACGATGAACCGGCGACGGCCGTGCGCCCTCCTCTGCACCGAACGCACCGAGCACGCCGGCTGGCTGCACCCCGCTCCACGCCAGGCTCCCCCCTCCGTGACGACCACGCCACGACGAGCCACTCGCAAACCGGCCGCGTCCCGGCCGTTCCCATGATCCCGAGCTCGACCGCCGCGGTCCGTCCGACGTCAGAGTGCCGACAGCACCGGTGCCAGTTCGCGCCACTGCCGACGCGGCAGCCCACGGCGGTCGAAGTCAAGCACCTGCACGGCCACCTGATCGGCCCCGGCGTCGAGATGCTCCTTGATCCGCCCGAGCAGAACGTCCGCGTCCCCCCAGGGGACGATCGTGTCGACCAGGCGGTCCGAGCCCGAGCCGGCGAGATCGTCGTCGTCGAACCCGAAACGCCGCAGGTTCGCCGTGTAGTTCGGCAGCCGAAGATAGGACCCGGTGTGCCGGCAGGCGAGCTCACGGGCCTGTTCCGGATCGGTGTGCAGGACGAACGCCTGCTCGGGGACGAGCAGCTTGTCGGGCCCGAGGATGTCCCGGGCGGCAGCGGTGTGCTCGGGTGGCACAAAATAGGTGTGGGCGCCGTCGGCCCGGTCCCGGGCGAGGCCGAGCATCTTCGGACCGAGCGCGGCGAGCACCCGTGGCGGGACACCGGGCGGTGGCACGGCCCGGTACTGCTCGACCGCCATCCGGTCCATCTCGTCGAGGTACGCCGCCATCTGGGCGAGTGGGCGCGTGTAGGAGGCGCCCCGGATGTGCATCAGCTCGGCGTGGGACACCCCGAGTCCGAGCAGGAACCGGTCCGGGTACGCCTCGGCGAGGGCCAGCTGACCAGCGGTCATGGTGAGCGGGTTACGGGCGAGGATCTGCGCGATCCCGGTCGCGATCGTCATCCGGGAGGTGGCCTCGAGCGCCAGAGCGGCGGTGACCAACACCTCGCGCCCCTTGACCTCACCGGTCCACAACGTCGGATAACCGAGATCGTCGAGTTCTGCGATCGCCTCCCGGACGACCGCGGCCGGGGAGAAGTCGAACTGGCCACTCCAGATCCCCACCTTGCCGATCTCACGCCGGGCCGGCGGGCGGGTCATGTGCTGCGCACTCGTCACCGCGCAACCGTACCGAGCAGGAGCGATGGTCACTCGTCACGGCGGGACCGCCGGATCCGGTTGCCACTGTTGTCCGTCCAAGGTCTATCGTTGACGAGTGTGACGGAGCTCATGCAGCTGCTCACCCCGGCCGGCCACCGGATCACCACCGCGTCCACGACGATGGCAGCCGGGCCCGATGCGCCGGGGCCCGATCCCTCCAGAGCCCGCGCCGGCGGGGCGGGCGCCGCGGGAGCGGACCCGCCCCGGACAGCCGCCGATCTGGCCGCCCAGATCGCCGATCTGACCGACGACGACCTGTATGGGCTGTATCGGGACATGGTGTTCATCCGCCGGTTCGACGAAGAGGCGACCAGCCTGCAGCGCCAGGGCGAGCTGGGGCTGTGGGCAAGCCTGCGGGGCCAGGAGGCGGCCCAAGTCGGATCCAGCCGGGCGCTGAGGCCTGGCGACATGGCGTTCCCGTCGTACCGGGAACACGGGGTGGCCTGGTGCCGGGGAGTCAGGCCGAGGGAAATCCTGGCGATCTATCGCGGCACGACGCTCGGTGGCTGGGATCCGGACACTCACGGATGCGCCCTCTACTCGATCGTCGTGGGCTCGCAGGCGCTGCACGCCACCGGCTACGCGATGGGAATCGCCCGGGACGGCACCGACGACGCGGCCATTGCGTACTTCGGTGACGGGGCGTCGAGCGAGGGCGACGTCAGCGAGGCGTTCGGATGGGCGAGCGTGTTCGCCCCTCCGCTGGTGTTCTTCTGCCAGAACAACCAGTGGGCCATCTCAGCGCCCGCTCGGCGCCAGAGCCGAATCGAGATCGTCCACCGGGCCGCCGGCTTCGGCTTTCCGGGCGTGCGGGTGGACGGCAACGACGTGCTGGCGTGTCTCGCGGTGACCCGGTGGGCCCTGGCGACCGCGCGTGCCGGGCGTGGCCCGGTGCTGGTGGAGGCCGTGACCTACCGGATGAATCCGCACACCACGGCAGACGATCCCAGCCGCTACCGTCCGGAGAGTGAACTGGGCATGTGGCGTCGGCGTGATCCGTTGGACCGGATGCGCGCCCACCTGACAGCGCGGGGCCTGCTCACCGAGGAGAGTCTGCGGCAGCTGGCCATCGAGGCGGACGCCTTCGCGCACGAGCTGCGCGCGCAGTGCGTCGCGCTGCCGGATTCGATCCCGACCAGCCTGTTCGATCATGTGCAGGTGGCTGAGAATGAACTCGTGACGGCCCAGCGATCGGCGTTGGCGGCCATGTTCGACGTGGAGGGGCCCGGCGTGGAGGACGAGATGGGCGTACTCGAGGGGAACCGGTGACCAGCGGGGCTGTCGTTGCCGGGGAGCAACGCTCCGACGAGGTCGGTGAGCGGGTCGCCCGCGCCCCGGTCACCATGGCCAAGGCGTTGAACCTCGGGCTGCGTTCGGCGATGGCCGCCGATCCCAAGGTTCTGATCATAGGGGAGGACGTCGGCAAGCTCGGCGGGGTCTTCCGGGTGACCGACGGGCTGCAACAGGAATTCGGCGAGGCCAGGGTCATCGACACCCCGCTGGCCGAGTCGGCGATCGTCGGCACGGCGATCGGGCTTGCCATGCGCGGTTACCGGCCGGTCTGTGAGATCCAGTTCGATGGGTTCGTCTACCCCGCGTTCGACCAGATCGTCAGCCAACTCGCGAAGCTGCACTACCGGTCGGCCGGCCGGATCCGGCTGCCGGTAACGATCCGCATCCCCTTCGGCGGCGGGATCGGCGCCGTCGAGCATCACAGTGAGTCGCCGGAGGCGTACTTCTGCCACACTGCCGGCCTGAAGGTTGTCGCCTGCTCGAACCCGGTCGACGCCCATCACATGATCCAGCAGGCCATCCGGTCCGACGATCCGGTGATCTTCCTCGAACCGAAACGGCGGTACTGGGAGAAGGGCGTGGTCGACCCGCGCCCCCTCGCCGAACTGCCCGCGGACGAGCTCACCCAACTGCACGCCAGCCGGGTCGTGCGCACCGGCACGGACGCGACCCTCGTCGGCTATGGTCCCACCGTGCGGACCTGCCTCGACGCCGCCGAGATCAGCGCGGCGGACGACAGCCGGTCGCTGGAGGTCATCGACCTGCGGACGCTCTCGCCCCTGGACCTGGAACCCGTGCTCGACTCGGTACGCCGGACCGGCCGGCTGGTCGTGGTCCACGAGGCACCGTCCAACGTCTCGGTGTCGGCCGAGGTCGCCGCACGAGTGACGGAGCAGGCGTTTTACTCCCTGGAGGCGCCGGTCCTGCGGGTCACCGGTTTCGACACCCCGTATCCCCCGGCCCGCCTCGAAGACCACTACCTCCCCGACATCGATCGCATCCTCGACGCCGTGGACCGTTCCTTCGCGTACTGAGCATCCTGAGAAGCATTGAGGACCGACCAACCGGCTATCTGACTGGGGTTACCGTGACGCAGCGACAGTTCCGGCTCCCTGACCTCGGCGAAGGTCTGACCGAGGCGGACATCGTCCGGTGGCTTGCCCAGGTCGGGGACACCGTCACGGTGAACCAGCCCCTCGTCGAGGTCGAGACCGCGAAGGCGGTCGTCGAGGTCCCCAGCCCGTTCGCCGGGATCCTGGCCGAGATCCACGGCGCCGAGGGAACAACCCTCGCAGTCGGCGCACCCTTGCTGACCATCCAGACCGCCGACGCCGAACCCGACGGGACGGGTGAGAACGGGACGGGTGGGAACAGCCTGCCGACGTCCCGGGACGCTGGCAGCATCGAGCGCACCCCAGTCCTCGTGGGTTATGGGCCGAGGACGGCCGAGAGCCGCCGGCGCCGCCCTCGACGACCACCTATGCCAGCCGGTCCGGGGCACACAGCTGGTCCGGGGCTCGCCAAACCGCCGGTCCGCAAGCTCGCCCGTGACCTCGGCGTCGACCTCGCCTCCCTCGCCGGCACCGGCCCGGACGGCACGATCAGCCGGGCCGACGTCGAGGCCGCAGTGCGTGCCACCGCCCGTACCGCGCCCCTCGCGGCGCCGCCCACGCGCGATGCCCCGCCGATCGGCGTCGTCCCCGCCGGGGCCACCTTCTCCACCGAGACGCGTACCTGGCACGTGCCTGTCACCGGCATCCGGCGGTCGATGGCGCAGGCGATGGTCACCAGCGTCTCGGCCGCCCCGCACGTCACCGAGTTCCTCACCGTCGACGCGACGGCGACGATGGCCGTCCGGGACCGGATCGCGGCGCTGCCGGAGTTCACCGGAATCAAGATCACCCCATTGCTGTTCGTCGCCAGAGCCCTGCTCATCGCCGTTCGCCGACACCCGATGATCAACTCATCCTGGGTCGAGGACGCGGGCGGTGGCCGGCCGGGGAACGGTGGCCGGCCGGAGATACATGTGTACGACCGGGTGAACCTCGGCATGGCCGTGGCAGGCCCGCGTGGGCTCGTCGTGCCCACCATCCCGGACGCCGGCCGGCTCGACGTCGTCGGACTGGCTCACGCCCTGGCCGGCCTCACCACCGCGGCGAGGGCGGACCGGCTCAGCCCCGCGGATCTGCGCGGCGGCACGATCACCATCACCAACGTCGGCGTCCTCGGCGTCGACATCGGCACCCCGATCCTGAACCCGGGCGAAGCGGCGATCCTCGCCCTGGGCTCGATCCGACCGATGCCCTGGGTGCACGAGGGTCAGCTCACCGTGCGTACGGTGGTACAGCTGGCGCTCTCGTTCGACCATCGCATCGTCGACGGCGCGCTGGGCTCCGCGGTCCTCGCCGACGTGGGTGCCGTCCTCACTGATCCCACGGTGGCACTCGCCTGGTCCTGATCGGCTCATCGGATCCACCAGTTGACCACAAACGGGCACACTGCACGCAAGAGGGGCACACAACAGCCCAGATTCCGCTCCCTGGTACGGTTGCGCCTCTGACCGGCTTCCGGCACAAAGAGGTGGAACCATGACGCGAGTGGAGGCACTGCAGGCCGCGGACGAGTTCGTCGCCAAGGTTCTGACCTCCGCCAACTCCAGCGGCCGGTTCACCGGCACGCTCAACCTGGCTGAGCGGGTCGACCTCACCCTACGAGTGGCTCGGTTTCTACTCGAGGGTCAGTCCTCCTCGGACGCCGACGACATCCTCAAGCGGGACATGCGCAACGAGCTCGATCAGGCGTTCCCGCCGCTACGCACCTCCTGAACCGACCATCCCGGCTCGACCCCGCGGACAAGCGCCCGGTCCGGTTCCCTGGTCCGTCCCCACGGACCGCCCTGGGAACCGGACCGGGCGGTGGGCAGGCGGACCGGTGAAGGAGCACGGTTTAGTGAGGCGACACGGGGTGGTCCCCTTCGACGTGCATGTGGATGGCCGGCTGCCCGTCACCGGAGGTCGCCTCCGGGTGGCGTGAGGGGTTCAGCCGACGATCCTCCTCGGGGGCCAGTCCCAGCTCGCGCCGGTGCGGGGCCTCGAATGGGGCGGACGGGTCGACGATGATGCCGTCATCGAACGGCATGAGCGCGGGCACGCCGTTCTCGACCGACTCTTCGACGATCTTTCTGCGCCACTGGTCGCGGTACAGGGTGAGGCCGAGCCCAATGGCGCTGACGCACATCAGGATGATGCCCACGGCCGTGATGTCGAGCCCGGACGGTTCGGAGCGGACCGCGAAGGCGAGGATGGCGCCGAGGGCCAAGAGTAAAAGACTCAACGGGATTCCCATACCGGCCCATATACCCTGCCGCGACAAGAACGCAACCCCGCCCCGGCAACATCAGAACGCCTCCTCCGGCAGTTCCATGAGCCCGAGGCCGGTGGACTCCAGCGCTACCCGGCGCGCCGTCAAATCCGGTAGCACATTGGCCGCGAACCAGCGCGCGGCGGCCACCTTGCCCTGGTAAAAGGCGGCGTCCCGAGCGGACCGGGCCCCGGCGGATGCCGGAGAATCCTGGGTTCGCAGGGCTACCTCGGCGCCGCGCAGGAGCAGCCATCCGATGATCAGGTCGCCGAGGCTCATCAGCAGCCTCGTCGTATTCAGGCCGACCTTGTAGATCGCGGCGGCATCCTCGGCGGCGCCGGTGAGGAACCCGACCAGCGAATTCACCATGCTCTGGACGTCATCGAGAGCCACCCCCAGCGCCTCCCGCTCCGCCCGCAGCGCGCCGTTGCCGGCTTCCCCCTTCACGAACGTCTGGATCTCGCCCAGCACGGAGGTCAGCGCCTGCCCCTGGTCCCGGACGATCTTCCGGAAAAACAGGTCCTGGCCTTGGATCGACGTGGTGCCCTCGTAGAGAGTGTCGATCTTGGCATCGCGGATGTACTGCTCGATCGGATAGTCCTGCAGGTACCCGGAACCACCGAGGATCTGCAGTGAAGAGGCGAGCAGCTCGTAGGACCGTTCGGAGCCGACCCCCTTGACGATCGGGAGCAGCAGGTCGTTGATGCGTTCGGCGAGCTCGTCGGTCTCCCCCCGCTCGCCGGCCAGCGCAACCCGGTCCTGGAACGTCGCGGTGTAGAGCATCAGCGAACGCATGCCCTCCGCATACACCTTCTGCATCATCAGCATCTGGCGGACATCCGGGTGATGGATGATCGTGACACGCGGTGCCGTCTTGTCCGACGCGCGGGCCAGGTCCGCACCCTGGACGCGGATGCGGGCGAACTCGAGCGCGTTGAGATATCCGGTGGACAGCGTGGCGATGGCCTTGCTGCCCACCATCATCCGGGCGTACTCGATCACCTGGAACATCTGGGCGATGCCCTCGTGGACGTCACCGACCAGCCAGCCGACCGCCGGCGCCCGCTCACCGAACCGCAGCTCGCAGGTGGCGGAGACCTTCAGGCCCATCTTTTTCTCGATGTTCGTCACGTAGACGCCGTTGCGGGCGCCGGGCGCGCCGGTCCGCGGATCGGGCATGAACTTCGGCACCACGAACATCGACAGGCCCTTGGTCCCCGGGCCGTGCCCCTCCGGCCGGGCGAGCACGAGATGGATGATGTTCTCCGGGACATCCCAGTCCCCATTGGTGATGAACCGCTTCACGCCCTCGATGTGCCAGGTGCCGTCGGGCTGCTCGATCGCCCTGGTACGACCGGCTCCGACGTCGGAACCCGCGTCCGGCTCGGTGAGCACCATCGTCGCGCCCCAGTGCCGTTCAATGGCGAACTCGGCGAGCTGGCGCTGCCATTCGTTGCCGAGCCGGTGCAGGATCGCTGCGAACGTCGGGCCGGCCATGTACATGAAGATGGCCGGGTTCGCTCCGAGCAGCAGCTCCGAGGCCGCCCACGCGACGGTCGGGGACGCACCCAGTCCGCCCAGGTGCGGCGGAAGGTAGAGCCGCCACCACTCACCGTCCAGAACGGCCTGGTAGGACTTCTTGAACGACTCCGGCAGGGTCACCGATCCGGTCGCCGGATCCAGGGTCGGCGGATGACGGTCGGCGTCGGTGAAGGACTCGGCAACGGGTCCGGAGGCGAGGTGGTCGAGCTCGGCCAGCACCTCGCGCGCGGTCTCGGCGTCCATCTCCCCGAAGGGACCGGTGCCGAGCGTGCGATCGATCCCGAACACCTCGAACAGGTTGAACTCGATGTCTCGCAGATTGCTCCGGTAGTGGCCCATCAACGGCTCCTTCCCGGGACCGCCGGACATCGTGATCAGCCGATGCCGGCTAGCTACTCGTGAGTACGTTGTTCCCATGCTACTCACGAGTAACCCGTTGACAAGAGCGGCGGCTGGGAAGAAGCCGTCGCGATCCAACTTTTCTCCGACAAACGGGGAAGACCCGAGGCCGGGCACGTCTACTCTTGCCACTCATGCGCGACCCGGCCACCCAGGAGGTACGGCTCGCGGTCGTCATGACCGGTGGCGCGAGCCTCGCCGTCTGGATGGGCGGGGTCGCCACCGAGATCAACCTTGCGACCAGCCCGGGCCGTGACCGGGCCGACGAAGCGGACGCTGCCGTCGCCGCCCGTTACGCCCGGCTGGCAGCCATCCTCGACGTCGAGGTCAGTGTGGACGTACTCGCCGGCACCTCGGCCGGTGGCATCAACGCCGCCATGCTGGGCTACGCGAACACCCACCACGCCGATCTCACCCCGCTGCGGGACCTGTGGCTGTCCCTCGGCTCGCTTGACGCGCTCATGCGTACCCCCCACGAAAAGACGTATCCTTCGCTACTGCACGGGGACACCGCCGTGCTGCCCGCGCTGCACACCGCCCTGGCAGCGGTGGGGGAGACGGCCCGCCCCAACCGGGCCGGCGCGGACCGCCCGACATCGGTCTTCATCACCACGACGATCCTGCGCGGCGAGGTCGCCGAGCACGCCGACTCACTCGGCGGCACCATGTGCGACGTCGACCACCGGGGCCTGTTCGCCTTCGGCACGCAGGACCTGACCGACCCTGGCGCGGTCCCCCGTCTCGCCCTGGCCGCACGGGCCAGTTCCGCCTTTCCGGGCGCCTTCGAGCCGGCCTACGTGTCGGTGGGGCACGCCGTCGATGC